>CAZNCJ010000062.1:0-13432 GCA_964571595.1 uncultured Caulobacterales bacterium
AACCCGATAAAATCGAGACATCCCCCAGAGCCTTTTCACACAGCCACCCCCCAAACCGGACTTTAGAGCTCGGCCTTCAACCAAATAGGCCTTCAAAAATTATCGCCCAATATGCTGGCAACAGAGAGTATTTTATCAGCCACTTGTTTAATGGTGATACTTTCCTGCATTGCCAATTTACGCATAGAGGCGAAGGCTTCGTTTTCAGAAATTTTACGCTTATCCATTAAAAGCCCTTTTGCGCGTTCTATAACTTTTCTGGCTTCCAGGTCTTCTTTGGATTTTTCAAGTTCGCGCTGTAAGGTCTCAAACATTTTAAAGCGCTCAATCGCGACTTCGATAACAGGCTTTATACGTGAAGCGCTCATGCCGTCGACAATATAGGCACTCACCCCTGCCCTGACGGCCTCTTTGGCCAATGTGCCGTCTCCGTCTTCAACAAACATGACAATAGGTTTTGGGTTCTCACGGGCCACAATCCGAAGATTATCAATGGTATTTTTATCCGGCGAGTCACAATCCATGATAATAACATCTGGCTGGAGCTGCTTAATTGAAGATAGAATATTCCCACTATCTGACGAAGCGAGTTTTGTGATAGCAGCTCCGCGTAAACCGTCTTCAACAATCTGGGCGCGTTCAGTATCACTGTCAATCAACAACACAATTAATGGTGGAGAGGCACCAATGCTCATGGGAAACCCTAACTATAATTTCAGACGCTAGAAATAATCTAGCGTCTGAACTTTGTCTTGGGCTTTCAAACAGTTTCTACCAAATAATGCCGCATGCTCATAAACAAGGCATTATTGTGATAGATTTGCATATTTAATAGCACTGCGATTAAAACTTATAACTCGCTTGAGCCCAGAAAATACGCTCATCAGCAAAACGAGCCTCCGTTTCATCAGCGTCTCGGTAATCCGCATATTTTAGCAGCAGGCCGACTTTTCCAAGTTTTCCTTTAATGACCGCGTCAATTTCCTGACCGAAGTTTAAATCCGCAACATCAGATTGGAAGTCATGATAAATGACATTAAATCCAACCCCTTTAATCGGTCCCACATCCCCAATTTTATACCCCGCATTAATATAAAGGTCTTGCAGGCCTTCATTAGGGGTGTTGAGGAAGGCATCTGCCCAGCCATTGAATTTATGCAAGGTCGCCAAAGGGGTCCCAAAAGCCTCAACACCGTCATCACTCCCAAGCGTTTCTATACCGCCGCGCAGAGATAAACCTTTATATCCTGCCCAAGCCTCAACATTAAAATAATCGGCTGTGAAATTAGTGAGATTATCACCCAAATCCGATTGGGTCGCATATCGGCCTTTAATTCCAAACGGGCCTTTCTTGACCAAGACTTCACCGCCAAATGTTGATGAGGAATTCGCAACGCCAAATTCATCGGCTATGCCGTCATCTGGAATACCGAAACTATCATCATCGCCAAGGTCAAGCAGGTAAGCAAAACCTGTCAATTTAACATCATAGCCTTCTATGGGTAATTTATAAGACCCGTTTAAGGCAAAACTTGAGCTATCGAATTGACCAATAGGTGAATCATTTCCAAAGATACGCCTAACCCCATCAATATAACTCAGATCAAGTTTTAGGCCTTTAACGGATGTATTGACTATGCGCAGCGCGTCAAAGGTTTGCTCATTCTGGCGCCAGCCCACATTGCCAATAAAACGATCATCATCAAGTTTAATCCGCTGACGACCGAGTGTAAGCGTTGTATCTGGCAGTGATTTATTGACGAGCTGAATACGGTTTAGCTCTGTTTGATCTGGGTCGGCTACAACAGGGAAAACACCGCCCAAGCCATTTATCGTACTGTTAAAGTCCTCTACGATGGCTTCTGTATGTTCGAATTCGACGAGCAGGGTTGTATCCCCAAAACTACCTGTTTGAAATCCTGCGCGAACGCGCGCGGTTAAAGCTGTGGCATCATTATCAATACCTTCAAAGTCAACCGTCTCGACACGAAAATTTGAATCAAGAATAACTTTTGAATCCTTAATCGCCTGAGTAAATTCGGTTGCATCCTGTGCGGAAGCTGTCGTGGTCGTTAAAGCCAGCAAGCTCACACAAAGAGTCATACCGGATATATTAAAAAGCCCATTTTTCATTGGGTTTCTCCTTAGTCATTGTTTCAATTATGGGAGCGCCCCTTCGTGAGCACATTTCTCAAAGACCTTCATTGACCTTTTTAGATATTTTGCGGGAATATCAGCCCGTTAAAATATGAAGGTCTCCCACCTCAATATTTTGAATTTCGTCATTCATAGCCGCGTAACAGCGTTCTGAGAAAACCTGGCCTATGCCTAATAAGACAGGTTGATCGCGATTGATGTTAAGGCTGAGTAAATCTTGCAAATGATGATAGCTGATTTCTTCGCTCTGACGCGAAATCCCTTTGGCTATCATCACAGGTAGTTCTGGTGCCGCGCCTTGCCCAAGCAGAGCTTTGGCCAGTTTAGGCGCAGTGCGCGCCCCCATATAAACCATGAGGGTAGTCTGTGCGTCTGCGCATGATTTCCAATCAATATCCGGGAGTTCACCATGACGACTATGCGCGGTTATAAATTTCACGCCTTGGGCAAAATCACGATGTGTCAGAGACACACTCTGACTTGAGGCGATGGCAAGCGCCGCCGTGACACCCGGGATAATTTCTATTGCAATCCCTTCTTTTTTAAGGATCGAAATTTCTTCACCTGCACGGCCAAATATCATCGGGTCGCCCGATTTGAGTCGAATGACGGTTTTGCCTTGGCGTACAAAACGCAGCATCATTTCGTGTATATCATCTTGCTTGCAAGAGGGCCGTCCCCCGCGTTTGCCGACACAAAAATTCTGCGCCGTTTCCCTGACAAAGTCTAAAATTTCAGGGGAAACCAGACTGTCAAATAAGACAATATCAGCGCGGGCTAGTGCTTTGACCGCCTTTAGCGTTAATAGCTCTGGGTCCCCCGGCCCGGCCCCGACTAAGATAACTCTTCCCTTAGGCATGAACAAGCTCCCTGACCTTAATCAAAGCCTTGATTTCCGGCTGGCAGGATCCGCAATTTGTCCCGGCTTGTGTTTCCTTTCCAATAGCATCTACGCTCAAGCAGCCCTTCTCTATGGCCGCCCGAATATCATTCTCGCCAACATTTAGACAAGAACAAATAATAGCGCCCTTATCGGGCATAACAGTCCCAGGGCGTCCTGCTAATAAACGGTGACGGATTGTTGCAGAAGGCTGACTTAATAATTGAGAGCAAGCCCAATCACGCGATACGGCGACAGGTGTTTTGCTGATATAAACAAGCCCGATTAAGACACCGTCCTTGAAACAAGCCATACGCGTTTGCCCGTCAACAGGACTGACCATATCCAATATATCAACACCCTCATAATCAGGTAAAAGATCACGCATAAAGGCCTGCCAGCTATCAGGTGATGTAAGATCTGCCAATTCAAGTCTTACGCCTGACTCTATACGGGCTTTAGCCCAATAGCTGGCTTGAGGCGGGACTTGAATATCCTCGAAAACTTGGTTTGAAATCACGGCAAATCCGTACCAAGCGGCTTTGTATTTCTGAATAGAGACGGGTGTGGATTTTGAAGCGGGTTGGCCTGATAACGGATCTACGAGGCTGTGAACCAAAACATCTACACGGCCCGTACTGGAAAACCTGTCGGTGAAATGCATGGGGACAAATAGCGCGCCTTTTCTCTGGCGTTTTGTGATCACGACGCGGGCGTGCATCTGCCCGTTAGCAGAACGCAAGCTGGCAATATCTGCATCACACAATTCTAAAGCCTGCGCGTCTTCTGGATGGACTTCCACAAAGGGTTCAGAAATATGCTGAGAAAGCCGTGCTGAGCGGCCCGTACGTGTCATGGTGTGCCAGTGATCCCGAATACGTCCCGTATTTAAAATATAAGGATAATCCGTCTTTCCCTGAAGAGGCTTTGATGGATCGGGGGCAATGAAATTAGCCTTTCCACTTGCGGTGAAATAGCGATTATCTTCAAAAAAACGCGACGTACCTTGAGGCTTGTCTTTTGTCACAGGCCATTGAATAGGGGCTAAATTATCATACGCCACATCAGATAAATCCATTAAACCTGATAAATCCAGATCACGCGATCCGCCGTTTTCAAAATCGCTTAGCTGGGCATATTCACGAAAAATATCTGCGGGATTATGAAAGTCAAATCCGTCAAATCCCATCTGTTTTGCAACTTCGCAGAGCTGCCACCAGTCATGGCGGGCCTCACCGGGGGGAGGGGTAAAGGCCCGCTGGCGCGATATGCGCCGCTCTGAATTTGTGACTGTGCCGTCTTTTTCGCCCCACCCGGTAGACGGTAAAAGAATGTCCGCGCAAGCTGCTGTGTCTGTGTGCTGGTAAATATCCGAGACAACAACCATATCGCATTTCGCAAGGGCGGCTTTTACCCGCTCGGCATTTGGCATTGAATCTACCGGATTGGTCGCCATGATCCAGACGGCTTTAACTTCACCCGAATGCATGGCCTCAAATAAATCAACGGCTTTTAAGCCAGAGCGCATGGCCATCGCCGGAGAGTTCCAAAACCGCTGCAACAAATCACGATGGGCCGGGTTTTCCAGCGCCATATGAGAGGCCAGTTGATTTGCCAGACCTCCGACCTCGCGCCCACCCATAGCATTTGGCTGGCCGGTAACAGAAAATGGACCTGCACCCACCTTGCCAATTCGTCCCGTTAGCAAATGACAATTAATGATAGAATTGACTTTATCCGTACCGTCTTGAGCCTGATTTACGCCTTGAGAATAAATCGTCACGACTTTAGGCGTCTTTGCAAAAAGCGCGTAAAAATCTGTGAGTTGCTTTAAGCCTAATCCAGAGGCCCTGACGACAGTTTTCACATCATAACTTATCGCCGAACGCAATGTGCCTTCAAAGTTTTCAGTATGGCGAGCGATAAAATCTTTATCAGAATAGCCCTGCTTGCCTAAATAATTAAACAAGCCTTGAAATAGTGGCACATCTGAACCGGGTGCAAGGGCAAGGTGCATGTCTGCAATGTCACATGTTGCCGTTTCGCGCGGGTCAATCACCACAATTTTCATCTCAGGGCGTTTTGCTTTCGCCGCAGCAATACGTTGATATAATATGGGATGACACCAAGCGAGGTTGGAGCCTGTTAGCACCAGCAGATCCGCCCGCTCTAAATCTTCATAACAGCCAGGTACAATATCTGCGCCAAAGGCCCGCTTATGTCCGACCACAGACGAGGCCATACAGAGACGAGAATTTGTGTCAATATTGCCGCAGCCAATATAGCCCTTCATCAGCTTATTGGCGATGTAATAGTCTTCTGTGAGGAGTTGGCCTGACACGTAAAAAGCAACTGAGTCTGGCCCGTGTTTTGTGATAATGTCTGAAAAGGTTCGGGCTACCTTACCAATGGCGTCTCCCCAGTCTACGCGCCCGCCCTTAATTTCTGGATATAGCAGGCGGTCTTCATCGCCTAAAGTCTCGGCGAGTGCGGAGCCTTTGGAACAGAGCTTGCCGAAATTGGCAGGGTGATTTTTATCACCTGTGACGGTGATATTTTTTTGCCCGTCAACACTGGCGATCACACCGCACCCGACTCCGCAATAGGGACAAGTTGTGCAGGTTTGCAGATTACGGACGGGCAATGACATTACGCGGCCTTGCTGCCAGTTTGGGATTTAAGAGCCAACTCAACACGATTACCGACAATCCGGACAGGGCGCGTTTCCACCTTACCGATATCAGCCCCTTGAGCCTCGCCAGTTTCCAAAGAGAAAACCCAGCTATGGAGCGGGCATGTCACGAATTTATCATGCACTATGCCTTGGCTAAGCGGGCCTTGCTTGTGCGGGCATTTATCATTTAAGGCGTACACCTCACCCGCAGATGTTTTAAACAAGGCCAAACACCCCTTAGCCGTTTTGACTATGCGAGAGCCTTGTGCGGGGATGTCATCCACGGCGCAAACATCTATCCATTCCGGTAGTGACGGCTTACTCATTCTGCTGGCTCCAAGACGCCGGCTTTAGGTTGTACAATTTCAATGGGGTTAAAGTGATGGACCTCTTTACCGGCCACACGCTCAGCCCATGGATCTATTTGGAAGAATTTTTGCGAGAAAACGAATTTGTCGTAATAGGCTTTGCGGGCCTCTGCGTCATCCATAATGGTTTGACGAATATAAACGAAGCCGACTTTATCTTTCCACTTATACATGCGGTCAAGATAATGACCTTGCTCGCGGTACATTTGCACTAATGCGCCGACATGCTCAATGACAGCCTCTTCGCTTGTGACAATGCCGAGAACTTCTGTCCCTTTAATATGCAGACCTGCCGCGCCAAAGGCGTGAATTTCATAGCCGCTATCCACACAGACGACACCGATATCCTTACAGGTGGCTTCGGCGCAATTACGCGGACATCCCGACACAGCCAGTTTTAATTTATGCGGCGCCCAAGCGCCCCAGAGGAATTTCTCGAGTTTTATACCCAGCCCTGTAGAATCCTGCGTCCCGAAACGGCACCAATCTGTTCCCACGCAGGTTTTAACCGTACGTAGTCCTTTCGCATAAGCATGCCCCGATACCATGCCAGCCGCGTTTAAATCGGCCCACACACCCGGCAAATCCTCTTTTTTTACGCCCAGCATATCAATGCGCTGCCCTCCCGTATATTTCACGGCAGGTATGTCGAACTTATCGACAACATCGGCAATAGCGCGCAGCTCTTTAGAACTGGTCATCCCGCCCCAAACACGCGGCACAACAGAATAGGTGCCGTCTTTTTGAATATTGGCATGGACACGTTCGTTTATGAAACGCGAAAATCCGTCATCTTCATATTCGTCGGGCCAAGCGCAAACGAGATAATAATTAATCGCGGGGCGGCACTTCGCACAGCCCCCTGCTGTTTCCCATTCCAGTTCTTGATAAACGGCGGGAATAGTTTTTATATTTTGCGCAATAATACGTCTACGGACTTCGTCATGCCCCTTATCTGTACAGCCACAGACCGGCTTAATTGCGTCGGGCTTGTAGGCATCACCCAAACTTATCGCCAGTAATTTTTCTACAAGTCCCGTACAGGTTCCACATGAGGCGGAGGCTTTTGTATGCGCCCTGACATCGTCAAGACTATCAAGTGACTTCTCATCAATAGCGGAAATAATTTCACATTTTGACACGCCGTTGCACCCGCAGATCTCCGTGTCATCTGGCAACGCTGCAACGGCCTGTAAGGGGTCCACAGGAGCCCCTCCTTGATAGGCAGGACCAAAGATAAGTGTCTCGCGCATATCCGAGATATCAGTTTTATCTTTGATATGTTGAAAAAACCATGGCCCGTCTTCCGTATCGCCGTATAGCACGACTCCGATGAGTTTATTATCCTGTAAAATAAGCCGCTTATAAATGCCCTGAGTGGCATCGCGCAGAACTATGTCTTCACGGTCTTCACCTGAGGCAAAATCACCTGCTGAATATAAGTTTACCCCCGTGACTTTTAGCTTCGTTGCAGTTTCAGGATGCACAAACCCGTCCGTATCCTCAAGAGCCAGTGTTTTGCCGACAATTTTAGCTTGGTCATAAAGGGGTGCCACAAGCCCATAACAATTTTTTTCAAATTCAATACATTCGCCAACCGCGTAAATGTCAGGATCAGAGGTTTGCATTTTTTCGTCGACAAAAATACCGCGCCCTACCTCCAAGCCGCACTCCTGGGCGAGACTTTTGCTCGGGCGAATACCAACGGCCATAATCACAATATCAGCCTCTAATTCCGTCCCGTCTTCGAGCCTTACGCCTGTGACTTTCGTCTCGCCTAATATTTCTTTTGTATTGGCCTTTGTGATAATTTTTAAGCCGCGCTTTGTCAGGGTTTTCTCAAGTAGATAACCCGCACTTTCATCAAGCTGGCGTTCCATTAATGTTGGCATGAGATGTAAAACGGTCACATCCATGCCTTGCATTTGCAAACCGGCAGCAGCTTCGAGCCCCAATAAGCCACCACCGATCACAACGGCCCGCCCCCCAGAGCGAGCAGCTATTAACATCGCATCCACATCATCCAAATCTCGGTAGGCCAAAACGCCGGGAAGTTTATGCCCGGGTATAGGAATAATGAACGGTGTCGAACCCGTCGCGATAAGAAGTTTGTCATAGGGGGCGGTCACACCGCCTGCTGACGTCACGGTTTTGGCGTCTCTGTCAATATGCGTGACTTTATGGCCTTTATAAAGCGTAATCCCGTTTTTAATATACCAGCCATCGCCGTGAATAATAATATCCTCAAACGTGCTTTCGCCCGAGAGTACGGGAGAGAGCATGATGCGATTATAATTAACACGCGGTTCGGCGTTAAAAATTGTTATGTCATAGGCCTCAGGTGCAAGATCGATTAAGGTCTCAAGCGCCTTGCCGGGGGCCATACCATTACCAATGACAACGAGTTTCTGCTTTTGCATGTCCCTAAGCGCTTTTCTTGTGCGGGCCAGTTTCGTACTCTTCCAAGAAGGTCAAAAGCTGCTCCCGGTATTTGTAATAATCAGGATGATTAATCAGCTGGGCGCGTGTGCGAGGCCTTGGTAAATCCACTTCCATGATTTTCCCAACGCGGGCATTCGGGCCGTTCGTCATCATGATTACGCGGTCGCCAAGCAAAATGGCTTCATCGACATCATGGGTGACACAGACGGCTGTTACACGCGTACGTTTCCAGACATCCATCAAAACCTCTTGGAGTTCCCAACGTGTAAGACTATCAAGCATGCCAAAGGGCTCATCGAGCAGAAGAAATTTAGGCGATAAGGCAAAAGCCCGCGCAATGCCAACGCGCTGCTGCATACCACTTGAGAGTGAGGCGGCGCGCTTATGCATTGAATCGCCTAGCCCGACTCGAGTAAGGTAATATTCGACAATATCTTTACGCTCATCCTTGGAACAATGCGGATAAACACGCTCAACGCCCAAAGCCACATTGTCATAAGCCGTTAGCCACGGAAACAAGCTCGGGGCTTGGAACACAACACCGCGGTCAGGACCAGCGTCGCTGATCTCGCGCCCATCTAATATAATACCCCCATCACTGATAGGGTTCAGCCCCGCGCACATGGATAACACTGTAGATTTCCCGCAACCTGAGTGACCAATAAGGGAAATAAACTCTCCCTTTTTGAGGTTGAGGTTAAACTTATCTACCACTGTTAACGGGCCCATGGGGGTGGGATAAATTTTTGTCGTCTCGTAAAATTCAACATATTTATCTAACGCCGTTGTTTGCGCCGCAGTGGCCTTTTTGGCAGCCTCTGGGAGTTCTGGATCAATGTCAGGATCAATAGCCGGGACACCGCTGGCCAGCACATCATTGACGTCCATATCACCAGATTGCAGTTTTTCTCCGATCTCAACGGCCTCTTTATGACCTGATTTCAGTCCGCCTTTTGTAACGGTCAAAGGCACGACATTAGGCAATTTTATATCGCCGTCTATTTCTGCGCCTCGCTCCATACCGACATTAATCAGATATTCGGTAATTTCGGCCCTTAGACGAATAAATTCCGGATTGGTATTCAGCTCTGTGCGTGATCTCGGGCGCGGGATATTGACCTTATAATTTGGCCCCAAAGTCGCATTGGGTCCCGGGTTAAGCGGTATGATACGGTCCGCCATATAAATGGCTTCGTCAACATCATTAGTGATCAGGATAACGGTTTGTTTTTCCTGTCCCCAAATCTTCAATATTTCGTCCTGAAGATTTGCGCGGGTCAAGGCATCAAGGGCAGAGAGCGGCTCATCTAAGAGTAATAACTCAGGCTTCATAGACAAAGCTCGCGCCACATTAACCCGTTGACGCATGCCTCCAGACAATTCTGCCGGGCGGCGGATTTTCGCATGATCAAGCCCGACCATATTCACATAATGATCCGCTATCTCTTTGCGCTCAGACGCAGATTTGTCTTTATAAACTGCGTCAACCGCCATTTGCACATTACCATCTACTGATAACCACGGCATGAGCGAGTAGCTTTGGAAAACAAGCCCGCGCTCTGTTGACGATCCCTCGATTTTTTCTCCCTTGAAAAAAAGCTCTCCCTGATTGGCTTCAATAAGTCCCGCAATAAGCGAGACAAGGGTTGTCTTTCCGGATCCCGAGAACCCCAAGATCGCGACAAACTCACCTTTTTCGACTTCAAAATTTATACCGTCGAGAATAGTTTCATCGCCATATCTTTTGGATATATTTTTTAGCTCTAATATAGCCATAGCCTAGCTCCTATCTTTGCCGTTTAACGTTTGTCTGAAAATGTGAACATGGCTTGTAATGTGTACATAAGGCGGTCGAGCAGGAAGCCGATAACACCGATGGTCAACACAGCCACCATGATACGTGCCAAGGAATTAGACGAGCCGTTTTGGAACTCGTCCCACACAAATTTTCCAAGACCAGGATTTTGTGCAAGCATCTCAGCAGCGATCAGAACCATCCAGCCCACACCCAGAGAAAGACGCAATCCCGTAAAGATAAGGGGGAGTGAAGACGGGAGGACAATCTTTGTAATTTTTTCCCAAGTTTTGAGCTTTAAAACCTTAGCGACATTGAGCAGGTCTTTATCAATACTCGCCACACCGTGGGCTGTATTAAGCAAGGTTGCCCAGAGCGAGCACAATGTCACAACAATAGCAGACACAAGGAAAGACTTACTCATACCCGGCAAGGGATTAATATATAAAGCCGAGACTACCATCGTCACGATAGGCAACCATGCCAGAGGAGAGACGGGCTTAAATATCTGTATGAGCGGGTTCATCGCGGAATTGAAAAAAGGTGAGAGCCCGCAAAATATACCGATTGGGACGGCAACAACAGTGGCAATTAAAAATCCAAAAAAGACCGTCTGCAAAGAAGTTATGATCTGATCTATAAAAGTTTCTTTGCCGGTAAATTTACGTTCTTTGACCTTATCAGCCTGTCCATTGGCTATGAATTGGGCGTTACGCGCATCTTGGCGTTTATAAAACGCATCCGCCTTGGCCCGCGTATCGCGGTGTTCTTTCATCAGTTCACCGGATTGTTCCCAGACCTGCACAGGTCCCGGGATTTGGCCTAAGGATGTTTGGACATTTTTTGCCCCTGAATGCCACGCAAAAAGAAAAATTATGATGGCAAGAACCGGGACGACCAAGACCATCCATAATTCTTTGAATTGCGCCTTAGGGTCTTCCCCGTAAGCCAAGCGAATAAAGGGATTTATAAAACCCAAGCCTATGACAGCCAAAACATTCATAATCTTTTGAGCCACTGGCCCCGCTGCCTTTACAACGCGGTTTTCAATTTCGTCATGAACCGGAGCCTCCAGTGCGGGTTCATCTGTGGTGAGTTTTACCGCCTCATCAAGAGGTTCATCTGATTTAATTAGTGCTGCAGTACTCATAATATATCCTTTGAAACTTCAGTTAAAATAGCAGCGGCGAAATTTGCCGCTGCCGAAGTCAAATTAGCTTTTTGTGACTTTTCCGCTGTCTTGGACGACGTCGCCGGATTTCAGCCCGATCGGAAATTTTGACAAATATTCATTCGGTTTTTTCCCGTCGAAAGTAATCTCGTCGATAAATTCCGTCTGCGGAGGTTTGAAACCGTCTGTACCAATCGGGAAATCCGCTTGATCGGCCTTACCTTCGGCGATCAGCATTTTTGCGGCCTTCATATAGATGTCAGGACGGTAGACGTCTTTGGCAATATCCATATACCAGCTATCGGGCTTGGTCTCAGGGATTTGGCCCCAACGGCGCATTTGGGATAGGTACCAAACCGCGTCAGAATAATATGGATATGTCGCATTATAGCGGAAAAAAACGTTAAAATCGGGAACCGCTCGCTTGTCACCTTTTTCATATTCAAACGTACCGGTCATAGAGGCGGCAATAACCTCGGCATCCGCGCCGACATATTCTGGGCGTGATAAAATTTCTACGGCTTCCGGGCGGTTAGCATTATTATTTTCGTCAAGCCATTTCGCGGCCCGTATCAAGGCTTTTACGACAGCTAAATGTGTGTTTGGGTTTTCCTCGGCCCATTTTTTGGACACACCAAAAACTTTTTCGGGATTATCTTTCCAGATTTCATAATCCGTGATGACGGGAACTCCGATACCTTTAAAGACGGCCTGCTGGTTCCAAGGCTCTCCCACGCAATAGCCATCAATCGTGCCCGCTTCGAGTGTTGCCGGCATTTGCGGCGGCGGTGTAACAGATAAGAGCGCGTCTGCCTGGAACTGGCCTGATGTATTGGTTTGACCATAATAGCCCGGATGAATACCACCCGCGGCGAGCCAATAGCGCAGCTCGTAATTATGCGTTGAGACAGGGAAAACCATACCCATTTTGAAAGGCTTGCCTTGATCTTTATAGTTCTCAATAACAGGTTTTAAATAATCAGCTTTAATCGGGTGAACAGGTTTGCCATCAGCACGCTTGGGGATAAGCGGTTTCATCTGCTCCCAAACTTCATTGGAAACCGTGATGCCATTGCCGTTCAAATCCATCGAAAAGGCTGTAACAACATCGGCTTGTGTCCCAAAACCAATTGTCGCGCCTAGTGGCTGTCCAGCCAGCATATGAGAGCCGTCCAGCTCACCGTCAATTGTGCGGTCAAGCAATACTTTCCAATTCGCTTGCGGCTCAAGGGTTACGAATAGACCCTCATCCTCGAAATAGCCTTTCTCATAGGCAATAGCGAGCGGGGCCATATCTGTGAGCTTGATAAAACCGAATTTTAGCTCATCCTTTTCAAGCTCTAATGTTTGTGTTGTTGAGGTCGGGCTTGTCACTATGTCTTGGGTGACTTGCTGCGTTGTCGTTTCGCTGCCGCTACATGCTGCGAGCGTAAATGTTATGAATGCGGTGCCAGTAAGGGCAAACTTTCGTAAATTTGGTATGGTAAGCGGCATAGCTTTCTCCTTAGAAAAACTGTCAGATTATGGAATTGGGAGAATGTTGCGTGTTCAAAGCCAAAACTTCGTAACATCAACGTAGATACCGCCATTGGTACCAAAGCTCGAAAAGCAAGATTTGGGTATGCGAGCCTTATTCTATTTACAATCGGTAATTATGAACAGGGGACTGGATTCAAGGATGCGCCTAAATTTTGGGCGTGAGTCTGAAATTAATGCACATTAAGGCACAGGTTAAATTTCAACAATGCTACACAGCTGTTCACCGGTGAAGACTATAAGGTCCGCAATGCCCCCAAAGCAGGCATGAGATCGGATAAAATACCCAAATTATATCCACACCCCCCAATAAGCCCCTATAGTCCCTTTGTCTTTCTGATGGACGATGTGCACCGTTGGCATAGGGAAGGCCAGTAGATTTGGGAATAGGGCCGCGTGCCCTATATGC
>CAZNCJ010000063.1:0-13283 GCA_964571595.1 uncultured Caulobacterales bacterium
GTTGATGCTATCTGGCAGCCGACCGAGCAATTAACTTTGTCAGCAAATGCTACCTATTTAAATTCTGAATTCGGAACATTTGGACAGAGTAACCCCTATCAGTTGTTTAACGGGGCCGTTCAAAGCTTTATTGATCTGGCAGGTAATACAACACCTTGGTCCCCAGAGTTTTCATTCGCGGCAAGTGCTGCTTACGCGATTGATCTTGCTGAGGGTTTTGGAACGCTGACACCTTATGGACAATTTTATTATTCTGATGGATTTAATACCTCCAACCTTTTAGCCAATGATCCGGCGCAGTTCCAAGATAGCTTTACCAAAACAGACCTCAGATTGATATGGGATGATGAGAGCGGAAAATATGCTGTAGAGATATTCGGTGAAAATCTTGAAGGCTCAGCAGTCTTAGCGCGTGGTAACAATAATGGAGACGATGTTGTGCAAACAAGTTTCCTCTACCCATCAAATTATGGTGTTAAATTTAAAGCGCGGTTCTAAACAGAGTTTTTCAAGTGAACATGTGGTGCAGGCAATTGCACCACATCGCCGCTCACTTAATGGGTGAGATAACTTGATGCCAAATCATGATAAACGAGTCTGCACATATCGTTCGGTATAAGGATTTACGTCCTTGCTTTGATGCATTTATTGATACGCGTACGCCAGGTTCTGATAAAAAAGAAAATTTTACTATTATCGGCCCCGGGGTTTCGGAAAACCCTAATCAATTCGTGCATATCGCTGAGCCGCATGGCTTTAATATTGGGGGCGCACGCCAACCACCAGGGTGCGTAAATTCTCAACACAGTCATGACACGGCTGAAGTGTTTTACATTCATACGGGAACATGGTCATTTGATTTGGGTGAATTCGGTGATGATGCGAACATCACCCTACGTCCTGGGGATATTATATCTATACCTACAAAACTCTTTCGAGGATTTAAAAATATTGGAGATGATATAGGTTATCTCTGGGCTATACTAGGCAAGGATAATCCAGGCCGCGTGCTATGGGCTCCGGATGTTTTCGATATGGCCAAAGAATACGGTCTTGTTTTACTAGATAATGGGCGTTTGATTGATACAACTAAGGGTGAAACTGTAGCCAATGATGTTAAGCCTATGCCAGTCACAAGTCGCGAGGAAGTCGAAAGCCTTCAGGTCTTTTCCGACGATGATTTGCGTCAATGTTGCGTACTAGCCGATGAGGAAGTGCCAACGCATATGCGGGGCGGCGTCGTGACACGGAAGCTAATAGGGGCTGATGCAATATTAAATTGGCAGCATGGTTTTACAATACAGCATATAAAAATATTACCTAGCTCAGCTAATTTTTCTCAACACCGTAGTGCTAAGGATGTAATTTTTATACAGTCTGGCGACTTAACAGTTAAAGTTGATGAGGAGATATGGGAGCTTTTCACTGGTGATACAGCAACTATTCCTTCTGGCGCGTCACGTCAGTTCATTAATAAGAGTGATAAAGCTGTTGAATTTCTACGCGTCCAAAGCGAAGCTTAGCAAATGACAAAGCTGAATGGAAAAACGGTACTCGTAACTGGAGCGAGCCGCGGTATTGGTCGTGCTATTGCGGTTGCATTACATGCGGTAGGGGGGCATGTGATTGTAGCTGCAAGACCTTCTGACGACCTAAACTCTCTCGGTGAGTTGTTAGGTGACCGGGGAACAGTTTGGGGCGGAGATGCGACATCAGATGATTTTCTTGCGAACATACGGGCGTTAAAATCGCTTGATATTCTTGTCAATAACCTTGGCGTAAACCGTCCAGAACCTATGATGGATGTAAGCGATGAAAATCTCGACTTTGTAATAGACATGAATGTTCGTTCAACATTTCGGATTACGCGCGAAGCTGTGAAGAAGATGAAATCCGGAGCTAGCGTTATAAGTATTACATCTCAAATGGGACATATTGGATCACCAGACCGTACGGTTTACTGTATGACCAAACATGCCATTGAAGGCTTAACAAAAGCTATGGCGGTGGAACTTGCGCCTCAAGGTATACGCGTAAATTCAGTGGCTCCGACATTCGTTGAAACACCGTTAACAAAGCCCATGTTGTCAGACCCTAAATTTATGAGTTTTGTGAAAGACATGATCCCAATGGGTAAGATTGCAGACGTAGAAGATGTTGCAGACGCCGTGCTTTATCTTTGTTTGGCGAAAATGGTGACAGGACATAGCCTGCTTGTCGACGGTGGCTGGACAGCCCAATGAGCAAACTTCCCATCACCAAAGTCGCGACGACAGACCTGTCAGAGCTTTTAAATCCAGTTGGAGGGCAGCGCATGGCCTTGCCAGGATTTGACAAAGAATTCGTTGATTTCCCCGATTATATCATCCGCATTACGGATCGCATTTGGCATGAGCGAAATGTTGAGCTGTGCCTTAAATACTACGCTCCTGATAGCTTGATCCATACGCAAGGCGGCCAAATCATTGGGGCGCAAATTGTCGTCGATAATACTCATGCCACGCTGAAAGCTTTTCCAGACCGGGTGCTCGATCCAGATAATGTCATATGGTCTAAAGACGCGCCGCAACCTGGCAGTGATAACCCCGTTTTCTATTCTTCACATTTAATTACATCGAAAATGACCAATCTCGGTCCGTCAGAATTTGGAGAGGCGACAGGTAAGAAAATCAAAGTCATTACGATTGCGGATTGTGCCTGTCGCGACAATGTTGTGTTCGAAGAATGGTTGGTACGGGACTATGCCGCCATAGTTCAGCAAATGGGCCTCGACGTAGATGAAAAAGCTAGAGAGCTTGCCGCTGAGGATGTTGCGAATGGATTTGACTTAGTTTCACATCATGCTGACAATCACGCGTCAGTCCTAGACGCAGCTGTTCGCCTCACGGACAGACCTGAGAGTCCAGAAAAGAAGCCATTCGCATTTGCCAAAAGTTTCTTCAGTCATATTTGGGGGCAAAAAGACCTTTCCAAACTGCCGGAGTTTTATGATTTCCGCGTTGATGCGACTTACCCCGGTGAGTGTTTCTTCTATGGTCATGATCAAATAGCGCCGCTGCTGACGGAGTTATTTGCGGCAATCCCTGATGCTCAGATGAAGATCGAACACGTGGCCGATATTCCTTATCTTGAAAACACACGTGACATCGCTGTGCGTTGGTCTTTGGCAGGTACGCATAGTGGCGATGGATTTTACGGCAAAGCGACAGGCGCGAACATTTATATTATGGGTGTATCGCAGTTTCGCGTGATGAATGGCCGTATTCGCGAAGAGGTCACGATTTGGGATGATGTCGCTGTTCGCCGTATGATTGAAGGCGTACGTCTGCGTGACTAATAAACCTCATAAGATCATTGATGCGCATCATCATCTATGGGACATTGATGGTATTAAGCATACTTGGCTCGCGGAACGTGGCGTGACGCGTTTTTTTGGCGACCCAACGCCCATACAAAAAAACTATTTTGTTCCGGATTTTAAAACCGATCATGGTGATCTCCCAATTGTTGGAAGTGTTCACGTGCAGTGCGGCGTAGCTTTAGAACATAATATCAAAGAAACCAAATTTGTTCAGACGCAGTCGGATAGCCACGGCATGGCTAATGCGATTGTCGCGTTCTGTGATTTAACACAGAGCACAGCGCAATCAGAACTCGATCAGCATCAGGCGTTTAAAAACCTACGAGGCGTACGCCAGATTGTCGGCCGCGATGCGATTGAAGATGCAAAGAACGGAACAAATGCTTTGCTGAATAACCCCGCCTTTAAAGACTGTTTGAAGACACTCGTTAAACGTCAGCTATCATTTGACTTACAGCTGACGCCGCCGCTTTTAGCCACCGCTGCCAAATTATTTAAATCTATGGAAGATATTCCTGTTGCGATTTGCCATGCTGGTAGTCCTCAAGATTTCTCTAAAGACGGAATGCGAGACTGGGAAGCGGGTCTGAGAGATTTTGCTGAACATGGAAACATGATTTGTAAAATTTCGGGCTTAGGTATGTTTGATCATAATTGGACGGTAGAGAGTTTTCGCGAACGTGTCCTGCGCACGATTGATGTCTTTGGCCCGTCGCGTATTGCTTTTGGGTCTAATTTCCCTGTCGATAAGCTTTATGCTAGCTATGAAGAAACCTTCGGTGCTTTTCAGGTATTAACTCAAAATTTTTCACAGTCCGAGCGCGATAATATGTTCTTTAATGTCGCTAAAAATTTCTACAGGATTGAGATATGAATGATTTCATCAGAAGTTTAACACAGTTCGATACGCCGACAATTTCTAACGCCATTGAAGTCGCGCAAGGAACACGCGGTTATGACCGTTTCTCGCGCGGCACGCCCGTATCTGCGATGAACGGCGCTAAAGCAATGTGCGGTTATGCCCGTACAGCGAAACTTTCAGGCATTAAACCGCCGACTGAGAGCCCTGAAATTATAAAGGCGAGGCGTCTGGATTATTTTAAATATATGGCCAAGGGCGATGAGCCAACAGTCTGTGTTGTCGAAGATATTGACGCGCCTGATTGTGTCTCCGCGTGGTGGGGCGAAGTTCACACGGCAGTGCATTTAGGCCTTGGTATGTCGGGCGCTTTCACCAATGGTGTTATGCGCGATTTGGATGATCATGAGGCTGGGTTTCCAGTTGTGGCGGGTTCTATCGGGCCGAGCCATATGTTTGTCCATGTCACTGAGATTAACATCCCTGTCACGGTTTTTGGTATGACCATCAAGCCTGGTGAATTGGTTCACGCAGATCAACACGGTGCAGTGGTTATTCCCGAAGAGGTTCTGCCGAAACTAGGAGCTGCCATAAAGACCTTGCTTGAGAGTGAGCAAATTATTCTGGGCCCCGCCCGACAACCAGGTTTTGATATCGACAAATTAGAAGAGGCTTGGAAAGCTTTTGAAAAGGCGCGTACGTAATGTCCCCTGATGCTTTGAAATCCTTATTTGATGCATATCGCAATGCCACGGTGACTTTTGAAAAGCAGTCTGTACGCAGCTCTATAGAGGCTCTCTTTAGCAAACGTGCAGAGGTGAAGCTCTGTCACCCATTTGGGACTTTGACAGGCGGTATGGATTTTTTCGAAACAGCTCTGATCCCCCTGCACGCGGCCATGCCCGACCTTGAACGCCGCGATATGATTATCCTCGCAGGGACAACGCCTGAGGGTCAAGACTGGGTTGGCTGTATGGGAAATTATATGGGGACGTTCACGACGCCTTTCCTTGATATCCCCCCAACAGGGCATTTGTCCCATATGCGCTATCACGAATTTTTCAAACTCGAAGATAATCAAGTTATTGAAATGCAAGCGATTTGGGACATTCCTGAATTGATGATGCAGGCAGGGGCTTGGCCAATGGCGCCGCAACTCGGTAAATACCTTTGCACGCCAGCCCCTATGAGTGGAGATGGAATTAGCGTATCTGGAGATGGTCAAGCTACGCAAGAGCACGTCATTAATATGCTAACTGACCTTTGTAAGTTTCCGTCCAATCCTGACCCCCAAGTTATGCAACTTGAAAAATACTGGCATCCGCGTTTTAACTGGTATGGGCCAGCAGGTATCGGTACGAGTCGAGGGATTTCAGGCTTTAGGAATTGGCATCAAATTCCGTTTTTGGGTGGTATGCCTGACCGAAAACTTGATGATGCTGGCGATCTAATGTCGCATTGGTTTGGAGAAGGAGCTTATGTCTGCGAAACAGGCTGGCCCAATATGCGCCTCACTATTACCGATGATGGATGGATGGGTATAGCGCCCTCGAACAAAGAAGTGCTGCTCCGTAGTCTTGATTTCTGGCGCCGCGAAGTTGGGGGCCCTTATGACGGGCTAATCCGAGAGAATTGGGTTTTGGTTGATCTGCTCGATCTTTATAACCAAATTGGCGTAGATGTACTTGGCCGCATGCGCGAGTTTAACAAAGCTCGAAATATAGGTGCTGTTTCAGTCCCGAGCGGTATGAATTAACTCCATAATCGTTTGCTCGCAATCTCTGCACCTTCGGCCATAGATTTAAGCTTGGCATAGACGATATCTTCATCGACTGCGCCATAACCTGCGAAGGTTGAAAACCCACAATCGCTACCTGCGATGACACGTTCTTTACCAACAATTCCTGCGAAGCGTTCAATGCGTTGGGCGACGAGTTCTGGATGCTCAATAAAGTTTGTAGTGCTGTCGATAACGCCGGGTATAAGAATTTTGTCCTCGGGGATATCCATCGCCGCAACTTCCACCCATTCATGGGCATGGCGCGGATTTGAATTCTCAAAGAGAAGGCCTTGAGGTTTTGCCGTTAAGGCAACAGGCATGACTTCGCTCATCGCGGCATCATAATGATGTGGGCCTTCATAATTACCCCAACAAATGTGCATGCGTACGCGGGAGCCATCTACATTGCGTAGTGCATGGTTGAGTGCTTCAACATGAACGCCTGCTAGCTTGGCGTAATTTTCGGGTTCATCCTTAAACATCATGTGTTTGCCAAGCCCGAGGTCAGGACTATCAAGCTGTAAGATATAGCCAGCTTCAACAATAGCTTCATATTCAGGCCGCATAGCTTCCGCTAAAGCCTCAAGATACTCGTCTTGAGTTTTATAGTGATTATTGGGTTGGAAAAGGGCAATTACTCCAGGAGAGGCGGCATTCATGAAACCATCTGCTACATTAGAGCCTTTAAGCGCTGCCTTGAAATTATCCAAATCCTCTTGAAGCGGCTGCATAGACTTTACTTCGATAGGTCCAACACAACACGGACGCCGGTAAGTTGGCGTGCCTCCACCGCTCGCTTGGCGCTTAAGGAAACCTGGGAAGTCCTCGAGGTCACGAGGGGGTGTGCGAGGACTATCGCCATCAAACCCTGTAATACGGTCTTTTATGTAAGTAGCATAAGAAATTTTACTCATCTCGCCATCACTGACAATATCAACACGCGCCTCGGATTGTTTTTTGACCACGTCTTTTACAGCAGCAGAAATTATTGTAGCGGCATCGGGAAGGGGATTGCCTTGTTCATGAGAAAACACACAGTCAGTGACCGCTTTGCTGCGCGGTAAGCTACCGACATGTGTGGTTAGAATGCGGTCAGTGCTTGTTTTCATGAGCTTATTCCTTTTAGTTTCTAGAGGAAATTAGTCTGCAATGACTTCGAATGCAATTCTATTATGAAACAGCTGGCCCTGTTGAGGTGCCTTGAATGAGCTCACCCGTTAAAACGCGCTTCTCAACAGAAAGATCTGGCTTCTCGACCCGTGCCATGAGCATCGAGACGGCGGCATCTGCCATACGTCCAATAGGCTGCCGGATGGTCGTCAATTCGTAACTTGCAAACCTTGCGGCCCCAATACCATCAAAGCCTACGACTGAAACATCTCCAGGTACAGATCGTCCCATGACGTTTTTAAGTTCATCCAAAGCCCCCATCGCCATCATGTCATTTGCGGCGATGATTGCCGTAGGTTTTTGTGAGGCGGCCATAAGCTCTTGGGTCGCAGCTGCCGCGCTTTCATATCTGTAATCACCTCGGGCTTCGCAAACAATTTTGCCATTACATTTTGCAAGTGTTTCGCGCACCAAACGCATGCGTTCTCTGTTGACCATTGAGTAGGCTGGGCCTTCGAGAAGTCCAAACTTTTTATGCCCGAAATCAATAAGATGTTTTACCATATCTTCTGTCGATGATGAGGGATCGCACCAAATGGAATTTGTGGGATAACCATCGAAATAGCGATTGAACATAACAACGGGAATTTGGCGTTCCTCCAAAACTTTATGCTGCTCGATTGATAGGTATGAAGCAGAAATTACGCCGTCAGCCTGATATTGCCAAATCTGGTTGAGACTTTCTTCAACATCGTTTTTTTCACTGATGGTGAAAAGCAATACGCGTAATCCTTGTTCCGAGAATCTATCCGTAAGTTGGAACAGAACTTCTGGGTAGTAAAAGTTCATCTGCGAGGAAACGAGGACTGCAACAAGATTTGAACGCCGTGTAATAAGCCCGCGCGCGATTGCATTAGGTTGATAATGAAGCTCCTTGGCGGCCGCCATGACTTTATCTCGCATTTTTTTAGAGACAGAAGCGCCAGGTTTAAAACAGCGAGAGACGGCTGATTGCGAAACGCCAGCAAGGCGCGCGACGTCATAGCTCGTGGCGCGGGATCGGGATTTAGGTTGTGGCTCCATGAAGCTCTTTTACGACATTTGGATTTTTAAGCAAATCAATGCCATGCTGAATAAGGTAATAGAGAATATCGATAAAGACCCAGTTCTCAGCAAGTTTCTCTCCGTCGCGCCGATAAATATCTACAACGCGCATTTCTGCTAATATATCGCTCTTCGGAAGACCTAGAAAGCCTCCAAGGTTACGGTTGTTTAGATTTGGCCAACCAAACCAACCTGCGTAATTACCTTCTGCGATGCGGGTCACATGGCCATTAAAAATTTTGTCGCCTAATTGTTCGCGAAATGGATATTGATGTTGTTCCTGATAGCGAGGAATGGTGAAAGCTGCGCCGATTCCAGCAGGCCCATACCAGATCATGTCATCATGCCATGTGCGCGCGAGAAGTGCTGGAGGAGGACGATTATCCCCTGAATTATTAAGGGCTGAAAGGTCGGCAACCATGTCTTCTACAAGGTCCAAGGTGTTTTGAGCCTCTTTGGGGTTATGCGCACCATAAAGAAGGCCATCATGTGTGCGCGGGCCCGGTTGGATAATAGCTGTTGCCGTTTGATGGGGGAAGGGATTGATGCCGGCTTGTTGCATCACGCGAATGATGTCGATGAAGAGGGCGCTCTCTGCGATTTTATCACCTTCAATACGGTGGAACTCCGCATAAGGCAGGAAGACCATTTTTCTCGTTGCCGGAATACCAAGCCAGTCTTCATCAAATAGTCCCAAAAAATGCCCCATTGAGCAGGTCCAGACATCGTTGCCTTCATAGATATTATTTCCGGCAAAGAATATATCCACGCGCCGTTGAAGCGATGTTAGGCTCTCTTTTAGCGGTTGCCAGAACGTGGAGACCACATTTGCGGCGCCGGTTTGCTCATAAAAGGGATGCATGCCCCGCCAGTGATAGTCAGGTGTGGTTAGCCCGCCAAGAGTATGCCCAAGGTCGGCCAAAGGTGCATTGTCAAAAGCCCGCATATAATCGCGGACGATTTGTTTCTCAGTTTGAAAGTTTTCCATCAAGATCGGCGCTTTGGTAGGTTGTCTAACCCTTGCACATTTTGCCCTGCAAAGCGGCGTAACCGAATATCGGCTTGCTCTTTATGGGCTGCAAACCCCTCCATCGCGCAAAGTCTTGAACAATATTCACCAACCATAACAGACCCTTCTTCGGTCACGCGTTGATAGGTGCATGTCTTCAAAAACTTTCCAACCCAAAGCCCGCCTGTATATCGTGCGGCTTTATTTGTCGGCAGCGTGTGGTTCGTGCCGATGACCTTATCTCCATATGCGACATTGGTTTCATGCCCTAAAAATAACGCGCCATAATTTGTCATATTATCTTTGAAATAATCAGGATCTTTTGTCATAACTTGGACATGCTCGGAGGCCACAAAGTCAGCCATTTCGACCATCTCCTCATAGCTATCACAGAGGATAACTTGACCATAATCATCCCAAGCTTTGCCAGCGATATCACCCGTCGATAAAATACGGCGCTGACGCTCAACCTCTGCAATGGTTTCATTGGCGAGTTTCTCTGAATTAGTGATTAAAACGGCCGGAGAGTTCACGCCGTGCTCGGCTTGACCCAAAAGGTCAGCGGCACATATTTCACCGTCAGATGTGTCATCGGCAATAATCATGGTTTCAGTTGGGCCTGCAAAGAGGTCGATCCCTACGCGACCAAATAGCTGACGTTTGGCTTCGGCAACATACGCATTACCAGGGCCGACAAGAACATCAACAGGGGCGCAGCTTTCAGTTCCAATCGCCATCATGCCAACGGCTTGCACTCCACCAACGCAATAAATTTCATCTGCGCCAGCCATATCCATCGCGATAACTATTGCGGGATGAGGGCGGCCATTAAAAGGCGGTGCACAGGCGACGACGCGCTTAACGCCAGCCACCTTGGCCGTCACGACAGACATGTGCGCGGAGGCAATCAAGGGGTATTTGCCTCCGGGCACATAGCAACCTGCAGCATTTACCGGGACATGTTTATGCCCTAATATAACTCCAGGCAGCGTTTCTACTTCCATATCTTGCATGGAATTTCGCTGTATTTGTGCAAAATTGCGAACCTGTGTTTGCGCAAAGCGAATATCTGAAATCTCATCATCTGTTAATTCGTCATAACAGGCTTTGATTTGTTCGGGTGTGAGGCGGTAATTCTCTGGGCTCCAATCATCAAATTTCTTAGAGTATTTACGAATAGTTGCATCGCCATTATCCTCTATCTCTGCCAAGATGTTTTCGACAGTTTCTCGAACCTTTGCATCAGATTTCATTTTGGTATCAGCATCGATTCCATGCTTTAGATAGCGGGCCATTTTGTGCTCCATAAGCTCATTTTAGAGCTCTCTTATCATTATTGCATTCGAATGCAAAATAATAATTTTTCTAGATATACAGCTATTTTATCCCAGAGTTCCGAACCAAATAAGGAAGACGATGATAGAAATAAACATGAAAGGTAATCCCATTGCCGCGCGATCAATTTTGCCGGGTACAATATACCATCCGCCTTCTTTTTGAGCCGCGCCTGATGTGCGGAACGCCTTAAGTTGTCCAGGGACCGATTGCGGGTGCCATTCCTTTTGGAACCCGTCCAGGAGGATGCTGGTGACCCATGACACCGCGATATTAATGACGCCGCCTATGACAACATACCATGGCCAGGCAATAGAGGGTGCTATGCCTTTTATGCCCAGTAATCCGCCAAATCCGACAATTATAATGAGCCCGATAAAGCCTGCGGCAACGCCAATAAGTAAGCCGCGTTCGGTCGTGTGCTTAGAGAAAAAGCCCATACCGAACATGGCAAGCTTTGCCCCAACAAAATATGAACCTGCTTTGGAGAGGGCTTCAAGAATAGAGCCGCCGCTACTAATGAAAGCATAGGCCATGGGGATGACCATTAAACCCCAGAAAACTGTGAATGCACGGGACATTAAAAGGTAATGCCTATCTGTACCGTCTTTCTTGAAAAACATGCGGTACAGGTCTGTGACTGAAATTGTAGCCAGTGCATTGAAGGCCGAAGACAAGCTAGACATAGACGCAGATAAGACCGCTGCTGCAAGGATGCCCATGAGCCCTGGAATGGCTAATGAGTTCGCAAATGTAAGAATAATTTCATTAGGCTGTTCAAACGGTTCTCCTTTGAAATGCACATAAAGTAGCACGCCGACAAAGAAAAAGAGGAAATAGATAAAGAAGGCTGCATAGCCCATTAAGAGGTATGATTTCTTTGCATCGCCGATATTCTTGGCGGCTAAGGCCCGCTGTACCATCATCTGATTAGCGCCATATACGGTGATATGAAATAAGGTCATCGCAAGCACGCCGGCCCAAACGGTAGGGGCAACAGTAAAATCAAGTGACGTGTTGATGGGATTTAGCTTGCCGTTTTCAGCAAGGTTTTCCAATGCGCCGGAGAGGGGACTAACAGCGCCTAATAGAAAATATAAGACGATTCCTGCGCCTAAGAAGAGTATGAAGCCTTGCAATACGTCTGTCCAAATGACGGCATTCATGCCGCCCATTAAGGTATAGATGAGGACAATTCCTGTCATAATCCATACGGCCATTTTGGCATCTATTCCTGTGACGAATGTAACGACAACGGCGGTGGCCGTAAGAATTGATGCGGCTGTGATGGCCTGAGTGACGAGAAATAATAGACTCATGACTGTTCTGGAGGTCTTCCCAAAGCGTCGTTCCAAATATTCATATATTGAAGCGACACCTGAGTTAAAAAAGAACGGCAAGAAGACAACAACAACGACAAATATCACAAGGGGATAATTTATATGAATAGCCAGCGCCGCCATCCCGTCGCCATAAGCCCAGGCAGGACCGCCAAGAAATGAGAGCGCGCTCACATATGTAGCCACGACTGAAATTCCAATCGCCCACCAGGGGGCGGAACGATCACCTAAATAATAATCTTCTGACGTCTTAACCCGACGGCTCATGACGTAGCCGAGCAGGAGATTACCTATTAGGTAAGCTATAACGATGCTCCAGTTCAGAGCGCCAAATTGTCCGGCCATGCGTGTCCCCTTTATGTATTTTGTAAAATACGAATTTTTTTATCGTGCAACCCTATTGAGTCTTCAAAGTCGTAACCCCAATGCTCAAGTAGGATTTTATTAAGTGTCTTTGGCGCCTCTAAAGTTGAGAGGTGTCCACAGTTTTCAATAATGTTCAATATGCTATGCGGAATTTCTTGCGCCATAGCGATGTGAATGTCTGGCGTGCATACCTTATCGTCATGCCCTGTTATAAGGACTGTTGGACATGTAATTGAGTTCAGATTTTCGAAGCGCGATTTGCGGGTCATCAATGCGATTGATTGCCTCACAAAAATCTCTGGCCCCAACTTTTCACCCATTTGAATCACTAGGGGGAGTATGGACTCCCGCGATGTGGCGGGCGAGAGGTAGCGAGGCTTTAATTCATCGCGCAGAATGCCGATAATTTCACCCTCTTGCACGCGTTTGATATGGTCTTCTCGCTGCCCTGAAACGCTATCAGCGTAGGGTGTCGTATTGAGTAGTGCTAGATGCGAAACGCGCTGCGGCGCAATATGCAGGATTTCTTGCGCAATTATTCCGCCCATCGAAAGACCAACTAGTGCAAAGTTTTCTGGAGCATTATTGAGTATTCTCATCCCATAGTCACGTATCGAAGAACCCGTTATCATTTGCTCAACGCAATAGCTTATATTTAGCTTTTCAAGACATTGAATTTGAGGTGAAAATAAGCGTGCATCGCACATAAACCCTGTTATTAAGACAACATGTTGAGGAGTGTGGAGGGCGCTATCCATATCTATAAATACCAACATTGCATTCGAATGCAATATTTTATTCGTCAAGAGCTCCTGATGCTTTTTTGTGGTCATGACGGACATTAAACGAGCGGCTTAAAATCGCCTCAAGTAAGCCGCTAGCTAATGTCCAGCTTGGGAATCTTGCGCCCTTTTACCAGAGTCTTAAAATCGCCTCATCAAGGCCGCTCATGAGAGGCCGATGTCGCCCAAAGTAGGACACTCATTATTTGAGTTCATTATAAAGATATAAATAATATA
>CAZNCJ010000064.1:0-13211 GCA_964571595.1 uncultured Caulobacterales bacterium
TTCTCATGAATTTACTAACTAAAGGATGGAACAGTTTTAAGGGGGCAAGACAGGGATTAAACAGGCTTTAGAAGACCGCGAACTGATTGGACCGCGTATGTTTATAGCCGGACGGGCTTTGTCACAAACAGGCGGACATGGAGACTTCCGCGATAGAACAGATGATCACGAGCTGTGTTCTTGCGGAAGCGCGCTGGCCATGACTGCACGCGTGGTTGACGGGGTGGATAATATTCGCAGAGCAGTGCGTGAAGAATTTCGCAAAGGTGCTGACCAAATTAAGATCATGGTCTCTGGCGGGGTTTCGTCCCCCTATGATCCGCTGGAACGAGATCAATATTCAAGAGAAGAAATCCGTACTGTTGTCGAGGAAGCCACACGGCGCGGCAGCTATGTCATGGCACATGCTTACGGCGAAAGCGCTATTAAGGCGGCTTTGCAAGAGGGGGTTCGGAGTATTGAGCATGGTAATTTCATTGACGAGGAGGCCGCAGGCATGGCGGTTGAGCGCGACGCCTTTATTGTGCCGACACTGGTTACCTATGAAGCCTTGGCCGTAAAAGCTGCCAGTGCGGGTTGGAGTTCTGATATGCTTGATAAATTAGAGCGCGTGCGAAGTAAGGGACTTAAATCCATAGAAATAAGTGCCGCGGCCGGCGCCAATATTGCCTTTGGAACAGATCTTCTGGGCGATGATTTTGATATGCAATCCCAAGAGTTTGAAATCCGCTCGCAAGTTCAGTCAAATATAGATATCATAAGAGCCGCCACGGTCACGAGCGCAAAGCTCTTAAACCGTCCAGATGAGCTAGGCGTGATCAAGGAAGAGGCTATTGCCGATATGATTGTGCTTCCCAAAAACCCGCTTGAAACATTAGAAGTTTTATATCAGAGCCAAGGTGAAAATATAAACCTCATTATTAAAGATGGTTACATTCTCAAGGATAATATCAGTTAGGCATTTCCTGATCTATGATTTGAGGGTAGGGATTTTTTAAAGGCAAGATGCGGGCTTTAAGTTGTCGCCATCATGCAGTCTTCATCAGAGCGAACAACCTTCGTAGCATAGCTAATCTGAACCAAATCTGGCCAAGCTATAATTACATATTATTTGCACCCTATATCCATTAATCCCTCCTGATGAACCCTGTAAAATAGGCGCGGGTCTATAGGAGTGGCATAGACACAGGACAGAATGGTCATAATGGCGAAGCTGTGCTAAGAGGCTCTTATAAGTCAACAACCAGCCGGTTTTATAAATCTTGATCTATAGTAACCCAAAGCCAGAAAGTTATGCCAAGGCCATCTCTTTGCCGTGGTGGGCGGTGCAATTAATCGCATGGTTTTTGTTTTGCGTTTTATCTTTTTTGTCTTTGACACTTTGGTACGGAAACCCGCGCTGGATGCATGTTGTACATATTGGACTACAGGCTATTAGCGGCGCGATTATGACGTGGCCTTTATCGCTTGCTTTGCCATTCGCAAATAGAGGCGGTCTGGTTAGAAGGGTGACATCCCATCTTATTCTTGTCGGTATCGTCGCGCTTTTGTGGAATATTTTCCGCATGGCCACATTTGATGCCATGCTAACAGCCCCCGATATTTGGAAAGATTTTGGCGGTTGGTATTTTACGGCACTTCTCATTTTCGGGCTGTGGTCTGCGCTTTATTATATCATGGTGGCCTATACGGCGATTATAGCCGAGCGGGAACATTCCGAGGCCGAACGCTTACGGCGTGTTGAGGCCGAAAAGCTTTCGCGAGATGCGCAAATGAAAATGCTGCGTTATCAGCTTAATCCGCATTTTTTATTCAATACGCTAAATTCAATTTCAGCATTAGTAAAAACAGACAGATCTGATCAAGCCCGTAAAATGATTGCACAGTTAAGCCATTTTTTGCGGCTCTCGCTAGAGACAGAAAGCCTCGTAAATGTGAGCTTGGCAGAAGAGGTGGAAACATTGCAGCTATATCTTGATATTGAAAAAGTCAGATACACAAACCGTCTGACTGCAAATTTTGATATAGAAGAAGACATACTGGATGCGCGTATTCCGGCCCTTATTTTACAGCCCCTTTTCGAGAATGCGCTAAAATATACAATCGCTGGCCAAGTCAAAGGCGGTACTATCCGTCTAATGGGGCGCCTTAACGATGGGCAGGTCCACCTATCTGTATCTGATACGGGCCGTGCACAAAAACGCGATGTTACGAAAATTGAGAAAGGCATTGGGCTTCAGAATATAGAAAAACGCATACAGGCCCATTATGGTGATCAGGGCCATGTCGATTATGCCGTCTCGGATATGGGGGGATTGGATGTGAGTTTATACTTCCCATATATCCCCACCCAAGCATGATTATAATTTACGATGACCCTAACGACCATAATTGTTGATGATGAGCCCTTAGCGCGAAACCTTCTAAGAGCGATATTAGAGGAAATTGGAGACATTCAAGTTATCGCTGAATGTAAAAACGGTTTTGAAGCCGTTGAGACGGTCATGCGCTATAGTCCCGATGTCATGTTTCTGGATATTGAAATGCCGGAAATGAACGGCTTTGCGGTTATAAATGCCATTCAAGCCGATATTCTGCCAAAGATTATTTTTACCACGGCCTATGCTGAATATGCTGTTGAGGCCTTTCGGGTTGAGGCACTTAATTATGTGCTTAAACCTTTAGATGATCAGAAAATTCGTGAAAGTGTTAAGCGGGTAAAGGCATTTTTTGACTCTCAGGATGACATAGCGGCAAAATCAACACTGCTTAAGGTGTTAGAGCCATCTGAGGCCTCTGTGAGTTCGAAGGCTCTCATTGTGAAAGATACGGATACGATCGCTTTTTTAAATAAGGACGAAATAGACTGGGTAGAGGCTGACGGTGATTATGTTTGTATCCATAATGATAAGAAAACCCGTTTGGTGCGTGCGACTTTAAAATCAGTTGAGGCAAAATTATGGGAAGCAAATTTTCAAAGAATACACCGCTCGACAATTGTAAACCTAGACAGGGTCAGTGAAATAATTTCAGCACAAAAAGGTGAAGCTATTCTTGTGATGCAAGATGGACAACGTCTAAAGGTCAGTCGGAGCTATGGTTCAGCTCTCAAGTCTAAATTACTATAAATTGTCAATAAGTTCCCATACAACGCATATAAAGTCCAACTCATCGCATAGGACTTGTCGGGTGCTAACCTGCTTGTCAAATTCACTTAAGATGAGGCGAAGCACTAAGGGGAGTGTGATTGGTATTGCCAGGTGGACTGTCATGGGAAGTATCAGGGGTACTATCAGGGGCTCTATGCAATTTTGGGTATCAGGTGCTGTTCTATCTGCTTTGGCTGGGTGCGGGATGACTGTGTCCAATAGTCAAACGACGGAAAAGGTTAGCACACAAGCAAATTGGACACTTGTTTGGGCGGATGAATTTAACGGAGAAGCGCTTGACCGAGGCAAATGGGGCGCTGAAACATCCTGCTGGGGCGGCGGTAATAATGAGCGTCAGTGCTATACAGATCGTCCAGAAAATATCGGGGTCGCAGACGGGAAATTAAAAATAACGGCAAGGCCGGAGCGTTTTAAAGGGTTGAAATATTCCACAGACCATGAAAATCGTGGCCGGACTGTTACGCAAGAATATACATCCGGAAAAATTCGCACAAAAGGATTGGCGCATTGGAAATATGGGCGGTTTGAAGCGCGCATCAAATTGCCAAAAGGTCAAGGGACATGGCCTGCATTCTGGATGATGCCTGAAGAGAGCCATTATGGGAAATGGCCATTATCGGGCGAAATTGATATTATGGAAGCGGTAAATCTCGGGGCTAAATGTCGGGATTGCGGCCCTTCAGAAACAGAGAATAGATCACGGGTGGCGCTTCATTACGGTCAAACATGGCCCAAAAATGCGTTTCAATATACCAGCCATAGTTTACCCAATGGCATTAATGCCTATCATATATATGCTGTGGTATGGTCAGAAGGGCAGATTGACTGGTTTGTGGATGATAAAAAAATATTCACAATGAGAGATAAGGATTGGTTTACGGGCGCAATCGATAAAAGAGAGAATAAATTAGCGCCCTTTGATCGGCCTTTTCACCTCATTTTGAACTTGGCAGTCGGTGGAAATTTACCCGAAAACGAGACGGAAAAGACATTTAAAGCGAGTTCTTTTCCCACTGAATTGCTTGTCGATTGGGTGAGAGTCTATCAGTGCAAACAGGATATGAAGACATCCAAAGCGTGTCTCTCACCATAATATTTATAGTTTAAAGATTGTCGCCTGACGGGAATTTAGGCGTCAATTTTCCCGTTCACCGCACGCAAAGTCCACTTCATCGCATTTGTCTTGAATTTGAAAATTGAATCTGCAGAGGGAAGGCTAACGAGTTAGGGAACTTAAACAGGGGAATATAATGAGACATCGTCAAACCACGCCCAAAAACTATTTAAAACTAGCTGGAATTTCCAGTTTCGCACTATTGACCGCCATGGCAACTGCTCCAATGGCCTTCGCGCAAAGCAGTGAAATTATCGAAAATGATGACGGTGTAGACGAAATTATCGTCACTGTTGAGCGCCGCGCACAATCTTTGCAGAATTATGCCGGGACAGCCGCCGCTATTAGCGGTGAAGAATTAAGCCTGTTGGGCATTAGTAATTTCAACGAGATTGACGGTAAAATTCCCGGCCTTTCTATCGCAAATAATATGGGTAATATCGAGGTTTTTATCCGCGGTGTTGGGTCCTCAAATAATACGGAATTGGGCGATCCTGCTGCGGCCACTCATTTGAACGGCGTATATGTGCCGCGTCCATCGGGTTTCGGAGCGGCCTTTTTTGATATTGAACGCGTCGAGGTCAATATAGGCCCGCAAGGGACTTTACGGGGCCGTAATGCGACCGCGGGTTCTGTTGATATTATTCCATGGGGCCCTGGTATTGGGCATAAAGACGCCGCGATTGAAGCATCTTACGGTAATTTTAATGATGTGCGCGTCGAAGCCGTGGCGAATATTCCTGTGACAGATAATTCCGCTTTTCGTATTGCTGGTTTCTTTAATGATCGTGATAGTTTCTTACAAAATGTCACCCCCGATAGTAGTGAATTAGGTGTAGATGTTCCGACGTCAGAGGATGAAGGTATTGGTGTTGCAGAAGCCGTGAATGATTTCGGGGTAAGGGCTGCTTTTAAAGTTCAGGCGACTGATGCATTAGCCCTCACGGTTACAGGCGATTATATCGAGCAAAAAGGCACCGGTTTTACAGGGGTCAATTTCGCCAACCCATTAGGTAATGGTATTGATCCTGATGATATTGATAATCCTCGCGATGTCTTTGGTCGTGGTATTACACCGGAAGAGGATACAGAACATTATGGTATAAAAGGTCATGTGGAATATGATTTTGGTGGATTTAAGGCTGAGTATATCGGCTCTTATCGTGATCTGGTTTATGATTATGAATTCATTACGCCAGCGGCGCCTAATTTTGACGGCGCGTTAGAATTATTAGAGCCTTTTAATGAGACATTTGATAATTTTAACCGCGTAAGGTTCACGACGGATTCTGAATCCATCATCAATGAGTTTCGTTTGTTCTCTGACAATGATAAGGCGCTACAATGGACAACAGGTGTCTTCTACTTCCTTGAAGATCAGCGTACTTTCTTAGGTACGACAGGTGATAGAAATCCGTTTTTCCAAGGCGTCGAGTTTAACCAAACCACGGACACGAATAGTATCTCGGTTTACGGCGATGCAACATATAGCGTAAATGATAAGTTTCGCGTCTCAGGCGGATTGCGTTATACGCGCGATGTTAAACAACGCTTTGGTATTAATGCCAGCTATAATTTCGGCTTTGGTGGACCTAATTTCGATTGTTGCTTCACGAATGGTGTAGCCTCAGGTACGGAAGGGTTTGAATTTGCAGGGCTTGATCGAGAAATAATCGTTCCTGACACTAACGGTGATGGTGATATTGATGCGCAAGAATCAATAGCTTTTCTGTTTGACGGGATTGCCCAATTTGGTGCCCGTGACGGGTTTGATGATATTTTTCCAAATGGGCAACAAATCCAAGATGTGTTCCCTAATGCAGCAGATCGCCCCCCCTGTACGGCTTTTGCCTTTGTAGGAAGTTGCGATAACTTTGTGCCTGATTTCAACGGTGTTGTTGATTTCTCATTGGCGCCCTTTAATTCCTCTTTCACTTTACAAAATGGCCGTCTTGAAAATGATTTCGTCGATTGGCGTATTCGCGCAGAGTATGATTTTGACGATGATCATCTCGTCTATGCTTTAATCTCTACGGGTAATAAATCTGGCGGGTTTAATGATAATGTTGCGGGTACTGAGGGGCTAGGTATTTCAAACCCTGCTCAAAACGCACCTATTGCTTTTGATACAGATACGTTTGCCCCTACCTTTGGTCCAGAGACGCTGACACTTTTCGAAATTGGGTCTAAGAATGAGTTTGATTTATCAGATGACGTTAGCGGTCATTTCAATGTCTCTGGTTTTTACTATGATTATGATGATTTGCAGCTAACAACTTTACTGCAAGTGCAGCAGGCCCTCGATTTTTCTGATATTGATGTTGAAGTCGAAGGCAGTGAAGGTACCGCCGTATTTGGCTTTACTTTTAACGCGTCTGATGCCGAGATTTTTGGTGCGCAGTTTGAAGGTGGTTTGGATTTCCCGAATGATTTAAGTATTGATGCCACACTCTTATGGCTTCCGACGGCCCGCGTTGTTAATTCGCAGGAAATCCAAGATTCGCGCTTCCAAGCTGATGTTGATATTATGGATGAGTTTGGAAACCCAATAAATGCGGTTAATCAATCCATTGAGGGCAATCGATTAATCAGAACACCTGAGATACAATTTAACGGCTCCATCTCCAAAGTTTGGGATGCGCCGGGCGGCTCTATTGATGGGGTAGTCTCTCTTGGATATCGTTCCTCGCAACATCAAACCATCTTTAATGGTATTGATTTTAACCCTGATGATGACGTCTCTGGTCGTCTCGATGACACGGTCGATGGGTATTTCACGATTGATGCGGGTGCAGGTTATAATTTCGGTGATGACAAGCAATATCGTTTTGAAGGCTATGTTAATAATCTGACAGGTATTGAACGTGAGCAGGCCATTATTATCACAGCATTTGATAATACGCGCTTCTTCTCACCACCACGGACCTATGGCGTGCGTTTCCGCGCCAAGTTTAACTAGTCAATTAAACTAGCACCAGATTTAACGATATAATCATGACTTATAAGACTGTTTTACTGACAAGCCTTGCGGCGACACTGAGTGCGAGTGTCGTGCTTGGCGGGTGTAATCTATCGGCAGCCGAGGCCTCGCCTTGGCCTGCCGTTCGTAGCCCGATAAAGAAAGATGCGGCTATCGAATCTAATATTGATCAATGGCTGTCCAAAATGAGCCTTGAGCAAAAAGTTGGCCAAATGGTTCAGGCGGAAATCAAGTCTATTTCCCCTGACGATGCGGCTAAATATCATATTGGTTCTATCTTAAATGGAGGTGGGTCTTGGCCAACGGATAAACCGGATGGCCCGCTAGCGGCTTGGTTAAATCTAGCCAATCTTTTTCATGGTGCATCCATGGATACAGGTGAAGGCCGCCTGGCTATTCCAATCATGTGGGGCACAGATGCTGTTCATGGTCATAATAACGTAGTGGGCGCTACAATCTTTCCGCATAATGTTGGATTAGGCGCTGCCAATAATCCGGGCCTTATGCGCGATATTGGCACGGCTACCGCACGCGAAGTTGCGGTTACGGGCATTGATTGGACATTCGCGCCAACCGTTGCCGTTGCCAAAGATCCGCGTTGGGGACGGACATATGAGAGCTATTCTGATGATCCAAAAATTGTAGCCAATCTGTCCAAAGAAATATTACTTGGATTGCAAGGACATCCCGCGCTTGATAATTTTCTTAGCGAGCAAAAAATCGTTGCAACGGCAAAGCATTTCATTGGCGATGGCGGCACAGTCGCCGGGGATGATCAAGGCGATACTGTTGTTTCTGAAGATGAACTTTTCAAAGAGCACGGGCAGGGCTATGTGCAAGCCCTTGGGGTCGGTGTGCAAACCGTTATGGCGAGTTTTAGCAGCTGGAACGGGACAAAATTACACGGACATAAATATCTTCTCACGGATGTCTTAAAGGGCCGTATGGGCTTTGACGGTCTTGTTGTGGGTGACTGGAACGGCCACGAACAAATTGAAGGCTGCACAAGCAGTTCTTGTCCTATGGCCGTTAATGCAGGCGTAGATTTATTTATGGTGCCCGAAACGTGGAAAGATTTTCAGACAAACACTGTTAAGCAGGTGAAGTCTGGGGAAATCCCGATGTCACGTATTGATGATGCGGTACGCCGTATTCTGCGCGTTAAATACCGGGCCGGTATTTTTGATGACGGTAAACCCTCAACGCAAGAACTGGCGGGGCGGGCTAAATTAATTGGTCATGAAGATCACCGGGCTGTCGCACGTCAAGCTGTACGCGAGTCACTCGTGCTTCTTAAAAATGATGGCATCTTGCCGATCAACCCAAAGAGTAAAGTTTTGGTAACGGGCACAGGCGCAGATAATCTGGCGTACCAATCAGGCGGCTGGACCGTAACTTGGCAAGGCCGCGATCACGATACACGTGTCATAAACCCTGATAAACTTTATAAAGGGCATACCTCTATTTTCGATGGCGTGGAAAAGGCCGTGAGAAAGGCTGGAGGAAAGATCATATCTCGCGGCGATGCAGCACAAGCGGATGTTGCAATTGTTGTATTTGGCGAAGAACCTTATGCCGAATTTGAAGGTGATCTCGCATCTCTGGATTTTAACCTTGTCGATAATGCCGATTATAAACTCATCTCGGAATTAAAGGCCCAGAATATTCCGGTCGTTGCCGTCTTTCTAACGGGTCGTCCGCGCGGCGTTGATGCCGCCATAGATGTCTCGAATGCTTTTGTTACGGCTTGGTTGCCGGGCAGTGAAGGCGGCGGAATTGCAGATGTGCTTCTTGAAAACCGTAAGGGCGAGGCCCGTTATGACTTTAAAGGACGCTTACCCTTTCCTTGGCCGCAATCCGGTCAAGCGACTGCAAACCAGACGACTGCTAAATTCAAACGTGGGTATGGCTTGTCTTATGGTAACTAGCTAGGGGCTTTACCTATAATAAAATAATACGGGGAATATGATGTTTTTGTCTGGCTTGGATTTAATTATTGTCGCGCTTTACGGGGTTCTCCTTTTTGGCATAGCTCAGTGGGTGTCTCGCGAACCTGCGGGCGAACAAAAAAGTACTGAAGATTATTTTCTCGCAGGTAAATCACTCCCCTGGTGGGCGATAGGCGCTTCACTGGTGGCGGCCAATATTTCCGCTGAACAAATTATCGGCATGTCAGGGGACGGCTATAAAATAGGCCTCGCTATTGCTGCCTATGAGTGGCAAGCCGCGATTGTCCTGATTATTGTCGCGAAATATTTTCTTCCCATATTCCTAAAGCGTGAAATTTACACCATGCCGCAATTCCTCGAGACGCGTTATGGTGAGGGCGTCAAGACGACAATGTCGATTTTCTGGATTGTGCTTTACACAGTGGTCAATTTGACGGCTGTGATGTGGCTGGGTTCATTGGCGGTCAACACACTCACTGGCGTATCGCTTTTCTGGGGCATGGCGGGGCTCGCCGCTTTTGCCATGGCCTATTCCATGTATGGGGGTCTTAAGGCCGTTGCGCTGACCGATATATTACAAGTGGTTATTCTGGTGCTCGGCGGACTGATCATAGCCTGGCTGACAATGGGAATGATTGGCGGTGATAACGGCGTGACGGGCGGCTTTAAGCGCCTCTACACAGAACTGCCGGGTAAGTTTGATATGATCCTCGCAAATGATCATCCCGCTTATAGTAAGTTACCGGGTATATGGACGCTTCTAGGCGGTTTATGGGTGCTCCATTTCAGCTATTGGGGGTTTAACCAATATATCATCCAGCGTGCTTTAGGGGCAAAAGATGTGCGTGAAGCTCAGAAAGGCTTGGTCTTTGCAGCGGGTCTTAAACTGCTTATGCCGCTTATTGTCGTCCTGCCCGGAATTGCCGCTGTGATGCTTGCTGCGCCAGAGATGAATGTGATTGATAAGACGGTACTCGATACGGCATCCGACCGGGCCTATCCCGAAGTGATGAAGATTATGCCAAGCGGTCTTCGCGGGCTTATCTTTGCCGCTCTCATAGCCGCTATTGTATCTTCACTGGCCTCTATGGTGAACTCGATTTCAACGATTTTCACAATGGATATTTACCAGGATAAAATCGCAAAGGATCGCAGCGAGGCTCATTATGTCACTGTCGGGCGTATTGCCGCCATTACGGCCATGATCGTGGCCTTATTCTTGGCCAAGCCTTTGCTCGGTGATATGGAAGGGGCTTTCCAGAGAATTCAAGAATGGACAGGTTTTGTCGCGCCGGGCATTGTGGCCGTCTTCCTTATGGGCATGTTCTATAAGCGTACAAATTCAGCGGGTGCCTTTATGATGCTGGCCGCCTCGGTGATTTTCTCGGCTGTGTTTTATTTCGGCTTTCCTGATTTTCCATTCGTAAATCGTATCTGGGTGATTTTCCTGGGTTGTCTGGTCGCCGGCGCTTTAGTCTCTCACCTCACAAGCTTGCCAAAAGCGGGTCAAGCCGTGGCACTTGCTGATATTAATTTTGCAACATCCAAGAACTTCAATGTCTGGACACTAATTATAGCCATTATCCTCATCGCGCTTTACGCGGTATTCTGGTAGTCACAAATCAAAGCAAGGCAAGCCTTACACGCTTTTAAATGGGCTTGCCGTGTTAAACACTTTTGCGGTGTTAAGCGGCGAGCTTTTGCGCAATTTTACGCATGATAAAATTCCCGAAGCCGGGCATATAGCGCATAATGAAATGGAATATATAAGCATCGCGCCCAATCTTTAGGCGGGGTGTATTTTTCTCAATCGCGCGAATGATTTTACGGGCCGCAAATTCGGCATCTACACCGGTTTTATGCGCGATCTCGAAATTCTTCTTAGCCTGTTCGACATCATCTGACTCCGCGAGTGTCGCCATGATCATATTTGTGCGTATCGCCCCCGGATGGACGCTGGTGACACCGATATTTTTTAAGCCCCATTCCGCCATGAGCGAGTCGGTGATGAGCTGTACGCCTGCTTTAGTGCCGCAATAGGAGGATTGCCCGGGCAAGCCTAGGAAAGCTGACATAGAAGACAGATTAACGAGATGTGCTTCTTGGGCTTGCGTCAAAGCCTCATCAAAAAAGTGACATCCATATATGACGCCCCACAAATTTATCCCGATAATCCTGTCCCAGTCAGACAGGCTGTGGGTTGAAAAGCTCTTTTGTAAAGTAATGCCGGCATTATTGATCAATATGTTTACACCGCCATGTGCCTCCAGTACTTCGTCCCGAAACTTCTCCATGGCTTTGCGGTCAGTGACATCCACAATATGTTGCGAAACCTTTATCGTTGCGGGAAGGTTTTGGGCTGTCTTGGCAAGGGCATCTTTTGAAATATCGGCGAGGGCCAGACTGCACCCCTTAGCGGCCAAGCTTTGCGCCAAGGCGGAACCAAGACCGCCGCCAGCCCCCGTAATAACCGCTACATGTCCTTGTTTTATAATCATTTTAGGCCTTTTCACGCTTTATGTTTTTCCGGCTCGAGGGTCTCTTTTATCGCCCATTCCTGTATGATAGAAACTCCCACCTGTCTTAAATCCCCAGCCTAACATGCGATCAAACATGACATGTGTAATCCAGATCAAGGCTATCATTTTTGCTGTGTTATGCTCGTTCAATAGCCCGTAAGCGCCAAGCGTGAGAGGCCAGATCAGCCAATGGGTAAGATTATATAATGTACTGCCTAGCTTATGACTTTTAAAATAACCGATAGCGCCAGCATCGGGTAAAAAGAAAAGCAAGGCAAAACTCAGCCAGCTATAACCGCTATGATGATAGGCAATCAGCCCAAGTATAAAGACGCAAAGGGCTTCTGTGCGGCGCAAGGCAATAGGACGGGTTAGCATAATTTCACCTCTTTTGTCAGAACTTCAGCCCTCATACCTGGCTCTGATCATTCAGAACGCAGCGAATACCCTCAGCATGCTGAATCAGCGGGACGCAATAATTACAATGAGTGCATCCGCTATCATAGGCAGGATCGCTTTGGGCATTTTTGACAAAGTCTGGGTCTTTAATCAGGGCGCGCCCTAATTGGACAAAATCAAATCCGGCGGCAAAAACACGCTCGATATCCGCGCGGGTGGAACATCCTCCAATATAGATAACGGGGCAGCTGACGGCTTCCTTGATCTTAAGGGACGCCTCTAGAAAATATGTCGGCGTATAATCATAGTGCTTCCACATAAACCGGCCCATGACTTTAAGAGCGGTTTTTGTGAGTTTATTTTCCTGCATCGCCATCATGCCTTTGGCTATACTGTCACCGCGAAACATATACATGCTGTTATAGCTCGACGTGCCCGCACTGGGGATGATCCCGTCAATACCGGCCTTGTCCAGCGTTTGGGCCACCCTTAGCCCCTCAGAATAGTCCACGCCGCCCTTAACAGCATCCGTCATCGAGATCTTACCCAGAACAGGGAAGTCATCCCCAACCTCCTCACGCATGGCGCTGAGGACCTCTAGCGGCAAGCGCATACGGTTTTCATGGCTACCGCCATAGCTGTCTTGACGTTTATTGGTTTTGGGGCTGATAAATTGAGACAGGCCGTAGCCATGGCCAAAATGTATTTCTATCGCGTCAAAGCCAACGGATTTCATAAAGCGCGCCGCCTCGCGGTAGGTCTGGATCAGCGCGTCTATATCTGCTTGGTCCATAGCGGGCGCAATCGGCCGGCCAGCGGTGAGGCCAATAGGGACAAACATTTTAGAAGGGCCTTTGGGTGGCTCGGATTTCGCAAGGTCTGTATTTTGCGAAAAATGCCCGCAATGTGTGACTTGCCCCGAGACTTTAACACCGCTGGCTTGCAGGCTTTTTATCAGGGCTGTGAGTTTGTCCCTGATCTCTTCACGGAGCCACATCATAGACTCCATTATCCGGCCATCTGCTTCCGTTGTGCAATAAGACAGGGTTGTCAGCCCAATACCGCCTTGGGCAATGCCCA
>CAZNCJ010000065.1:0-12672 GCA_964571595.1 uncultured Caulobacterales bacterium
CATCACTTAACCATATGATAAGTGGACCGCTCAAAATGATGCCTCCGAAGGAAATAGGTTAGGACGAAAAGTTTCGTTACCATTGCGCTTAAAGCTACGCGTAATCTGGCCCTCGTCAATAGAAAATTCAAACGCCCCGTAAAGTGCGGCCTCGCCGATAATTATCTCGGCCTCAACCCAAACATATTCAATCGCGTAACTTATCAAATCAAAACTTATATCCCCGCCCTCTACATTTTCCAAAACAGCAGAGGCCTGTAATTGTGCCTGATCCGCATAGCCGCCTGCGGGACGCCCTTCTATGATTGCGCGGGCCAGCGCCGTATTATTATCTGTGGCTATAAGAGAGGCCAGTAATGGGGCATGCTCTAAGTCCAAATTATTTATATGCAAGGCGGGTGACGCCTCGCCTGCACGCGTACAGATATAGGGCCGCAAACGCTGAAACTTTTCTTCGTCCATACTCTCAAGCGCCCGCATATCCAGAACCGAGCTTAACGCCGTATTCGCCGTACGGTGGGCAGAGATACGCCCTAGATAGGTAAAATCTTCCGCCCCGCCCCCTTGCGATATTTGCGTATCATTATCAATCCAGTCACGTGTCACAGCCGTTAGGCGTTCTGCAGATCTGGGGTCCCACCAGAGAGCTTCTAAAAGTCGGGTAAATTGCTGACGGACTTGCGTTTGATTTATAGCATTGATCGACAGGCATGTCCCCCCGTCGCGAAGGCGTAAAGAAATCACACCGCCCTCAACCGGAAAAATAATCGGGTCAGGACTGCGCAGAGCTGCTCCTAATAATTCGGGTTCTATAGTCTCTAGGGTTGTTTGCAAATGGGACTGGGCGAAATCTTCCGCCCCGCGCAAATACCAATCCGCTTGGCTATGCGCATTGATAGAGCTTGCTCGTTTTACCGCCACGCGCAATTCATCAAATATAGCCACAGATAAGCTCGCCATTAACGCCATCACAAGCAGCGTGGTCAACAATACAGCGCCGCGCTCTTTTGCACGACTTGACCTCGCATTTGGGCGGAGCCATTTCATGAGGAAAACTCGAAATATTGCACCATCTCGTCCCCGTTAGAAAAGACAAATTCCACCGCGATATAATCCGGTAATGCTTCTGCCTGCACGCTAGGCTGTGCGCCCCCATCACTTGGAGCGATCGCGGCCAGTTCTAGGACGTCGCGCCTTTGATCACCATAATGAAAACGAATATCGCAAGATAGCAAACCACTGAGTAAGACACGCTCTCTAACAGCTGTATCGGGGGCTGGAAAAACCTGCCCTAATGCGCGCCGGATAAAACGGCCATCTTCAAATATATAGACGACACGCTCCAGATCACCCCGCGCCTCAAGACCGCCCGGGTTTTGCCTGCCCGCGCGTGTAAAATCTAACAAGTTTTCAAACCCGCCTGACACTATATTGGGTTCTGTGCCGCCAAAAGCATCGCGCTTGGGGACAAGTACCAGATTGGATAAATCCGACTTGATCAGAATACGGGCCATTTCCACATCCGTCATATCAGACACTCTTTGGCTAAGCGCCGCCTTGCCCGCCAAGGCCGAAGATAAGGCGCTCATACTGCCAGCCGTGATCAGAGAGAAAATAAACATGGCAATCAGGACTTCAACCAATGTGAAGCCCGCCTGATTATTGGCTCGCTTATGATAGCCCCTCTTAGCGCGCATCAGGCTGACCTGTCACAAAAGCTGTACGCTCAATCAAGACCTGATCTTGACTAGACCCGCCACTATTTTGTCGGGATTGCGCATTGTTTTGTTGTGCATTACGCACCTGAACAGAGAGGCGGAAAAAGCCGTCAACATCCGTATTATGCGTGCGGAGTTCCCAATTAAAAACCCGGCCTCTCATTTCATCCTGTCCGCGTCTGACCCCGCGGCTCAGATCATCAGCGCGTGCCAAAACAAGTTGATTATCCGCGACAATTCCGGCCAGCATTTTTTCTTCGAGAATGTAAGCCGTCTTCGCGCTTTGCGTACCAGCATGGATAAGGCCGATGATAGAGAGGCTAAAAATCAGAAGGGCCGCCAAGACTTCTACCAATGTAAATCCCGCTTGGGACGCGCGAGTTTTAAATATGCATTGTGGCTTTTTCATAAGACGGGCCTTAGCAGAACCCGGCCATCACCCGCGCTGGAAAGCTCAAATTGTTGCGCGTCCTCCCCGGTGAGCGTCACGGAAAAAATATCGCTTAATCCAGTCGGTTCAAACAAAATTACAGGGATTTCCGTTTCAGGTAATTTCACATCTTGGCCATTTTTAGACAGATTGATCTGCACACGCGCTGGCCAGTTCTCATGCTGTTTCTCAGCCCATTCTCCGTCTTGGAAATCATAGAGACTATAGCCTTGCTCTGTGACACCCAAAGCCGCAACACGGCCTGATAGAACAGCATTTTGGGCGGCAATATTTACGTGGGTCAGCAACCTATTTGCTTGCTTGTCCAATGCGGTTGTTTGCGCGGGGAAATTAAGTATCACCACGCTGGAGATAAGACCGATAATCACCAATACGGTCATAACCTCAACAAGTGTGAACCCGGCTTCCCTCGCTCGGACTGGCGTACGGAGCAATCGCCGTGCCCGTTTAAATGCTTGGGTTATGGCGGCGATTATTTTTGCCAACTCGCAATATCCTGTGCGAGATTTTCGCCGCCCGGCTCCCCGTCAGAGCCCAAGGATAAAATATCAAAACTGCCACTTTCACCCGGATAGCGATAAATATAAGGCCGTCCCCAAGGGTCATCGGGTAAAAATTTCACATAACCACCGGGACGGTAGCGCTCAGGGTTTGCGGCACCGGACGGCAAGCTGACCAAAGCATCCAGCCCGGCGCTTTCTTCGGGATAGTCAAGCATATCCAAACGGTACATTTCCGCAGCCTGTTCTAGGAGGCGTATATCGCCTTTGGCTTTTTGCACCATTGCCCTGTCCTGACTGGGGAGGACATTGATGATTACAAAGGTCGTCAATAGGCCAATAATCACCATGACCACCATCACTTCCACCAATGTGAAACCGGCCTCTTTGCGGGCTTTCAAAAAATCAGATTTTTGTAATTTTTTCATAAGGCTCTCCTTAAAAGGTCAAATTATTAAGTCTTAAGATAGGCAAAAAGATAGCGCCGATAATCAAAAGCACAACACCGCTAAGGGCTATAATAATTAAAGGTTCCAGTAAATTCAAGAAAACGGTCGTCGCCGTGTCAAACTCTTCTTCCAGATAATCTGCCGATTTCGAAAACATAAGACCAATATCCCCGCTCGCCTCGCCCCCTGCTACCATTTGCACGACCAAGGGCGGTAAGACGGCTGTGCCGCGCAGAGCCGCGCTCATAGATGTCCCTTCCCTGACCTTACTCGCCGCCTCTACCACCCCGTCTTGCATAACCAGATTACGCAAGGTGTGACGCGCCGTTTCCATAGCTGTGAGAGCCGGTGTTCCGCTCTCGATTAAACCCGCCATCGTGCGCGAAAATCGCGCGGCATTCAGATCGCGGTTTAGCCGCCCAATATAGGGCAGTTTGAGGAGGTTTTTATGCCAGACCCGTTTTATATGGGGACGCCGTAAGGCCTGCTGAAAACCTATAAAAGCGATAACGACGATAAGGCCTATAATCAGCCCGTAGGCTTGCAATCCATTTGAGATGGAAATGACGGCCTTGGTCAGACCGGGGAGGTCTTGGCCAAAGGTTTCAAATTGCGCCACGACTTTGGGTACCACCGCGACCATCAAAGTGATAACAACCGCAAAAGCCACAAGCGTAAGCACCATCGGGTAAATCGTCGCGCCGAGGATTTTACGGCGCACTTTTTGGGAGGCTTCAAAATCAGAGGCCAAACGTTGTAAGACTTCTGGCAAGCGGCCCGATGTTTCCCCCGAAGCTACCATAGCCACATAAAGTTCGGAAAAGGTTTTCGGGTGTGTTTTAAGCGCCTCTGAGAGCCGCGCCCCTTCCAAGACCTGAGAGCGTATAGACAGCAAGACTTGTCGCATGGGAGAGCGCTCAAATTGCAGTGCCGTAATTTTCAAGGTTTCTTCAACGGGTGTTGAGGCATCAATTAAAATCGCTAATTGCCGTGTGGCTTGAGTTTTATCCTTATGGCTGGCTTTGCGCTCAAAAGATAGCGAGGTGACATTTTTGACCTTAGCCTGTTTGATTGTAACAGGAGTGAGTTTCTGGGCGCGCAATAAGTCACGCGCCTCGCGCGCAGTTATCGCAGTGATCGTCCCGGAATGTTTCTTCCCAGATGTATCAAAGGCGGCATAATCAAAGGCTTCCAATGCTGACCCCCTTCTTGTGCACGACTAACATAATCCTAAATATCCAATGCGCTATCATCATGGTTTTTGGCCCGACAGACGCGTAAAACCTCTTGAGCGCTCGTCAGGCCTTGAGCGACATAGCTCGCGCCGCTTTGGAGGAGTGTGTGCCGATTGCGAAAGGCGTAGGTATTCATATCTGTTTCGCGCGCACCGTCATGTATCATAGCGCGTAATTTATCATCCATGACGACAATTTCGTACAATCCCAGCCGGCCTAAATAACCCAAACCAAAACAGGCCTCACACCCTTTGGCCTGATAGAACACATCTGAAGGTGAGAGCTTTAGCCCCAATTCGCGAAGTTCACGTTTGGTTGGCTTATGTTCGGTTTTACACTCAGAGCATAAACGGCGCACAAGACGCTGGGCGATAATGGCGGTGATTGTCGAAGACAATAAAAAAGGCTCAATGCCCATATCCCGCAAACGGGTAATAGCCGCTACTGAAGAATTTGTATGGACTGTTGATAACACTAAATGCCCGGTTAAGGCGGCCTGCACCGCAATTTCCGCCGTTTCAGGATCACGAATTTCGCCGACCATAACCACATCCGGGTCTTGTCGTAAAATCGCCCTGAGGCCCGCCGCAAAACTCATACCCACTTGGTTGTTGACCTGTGTTTGGCCGACCCCGTCAAGGGCGTATTCCACTGGGTCTTCTACGGTGAGGATATTCCGCGAACCGTCATTTAAATTCGTCAATCCCGCATAAAGCGAGGTGGTTTTACCCGAGCCTGTCGGGCCTGTGACAAGAATAATCCCATTAGGTTTTTCAAGCGCGTTTAAAAATGCCTCTCTTTGCACATCCGACATGCCAAGCTGTGATAAATCCAGCCCTGCACTTCCTTTTTCCAAAATCCGCATCACCAGGCGTTCCCCGTATTGGGACGGCAAGGTGGAGACACGCACATCAACAGAGCGCTCGCCCAGAGACAGGGAGAAGCGCCCATCTTGGGGTACGCGTTTTTTGGCAATATCCAGACGCGCCATGACTTTCACACGGCTCACAAGCAGCGGGGCAAGACGTTGGGAGAGCGAGAGCATTTCACGCAAAGCCCCGTCAATACGAAAGCGCACGGAGAGCCTGTTTTCATAAGGCTCGACATGAATATCAGAGGCGCGCGTGCGAATAGCTTCTTGTAAAATACCATTGATCAACCGGATAACCGGCGCATCATCATCACTGCCTAAAAGATCAGAGGTTTGGGGAAGTCCGCTGGCCAGGCTATTGAGGTCCTCGCGCTCACCCAACGCCGTTTCAGCTGTTTCGGATAGATCCCCTTCGGCATATATTTTTGTCACCAAGGTTTGAAATTCAGCCTCTGTGACGTCCTGAATATCAACGGGCCGGTCCATTATGCGGCGCGCCTCTAACAAAGCTGGCAAAGCTGTATTTGGGCGCTTAACAAGATAGGGCTTGTCGCCATCAATAACCGCCAGAACGCCGTGCTCACGTACAAAAGCATAATTCAACTTTGCAAATTTGAGCGCCGCCCCTTGATCTGGGCTGTGTGTTGCACGGCTTATGTTATCGCTTTCATCCATTGCTGGTTTTATCATTCCACATAAAGATTAGCGCACGGGTAAGGGCGGGATTATGGGGACCCCCTCTTGATCGCTTAAATATTGATCTATCTTGGAGCTGGTTCGACCCGACTGGCTTATATCTTCCGCCCTGATCTGGTTAAGACGGTTTTGGGTAAGCGGACGCGCATCGCCAGCACTGCGGATAATTGTAGGGCGTAAAAACACCATTAAGTTCGTGCGCACTCGCGAAGAGCCTTTTGACTGGAACAAGCGCCCTAAGACAGGCGCGTCTCCCAATATCGGCACTTTGGAGGCATTTAATTGCTCATCATCCTGAATAAGCCCGCCTAAGACAATGATCTCGCCGTCATTGGCCAGAACCGTAGTTTCTATCTCGCGCTTATTGGTCACAAAGTCCTCGGCCAGAGTGGTCAATGCCCCCACAATAGAGGAGACTTCCTGACGTATGGCCAGTCGGATAACATCGCCTTCACTGATCTGCGGGAGCACGTCGAGCTTAATGCCAACCTCTTGGCGATCAAATGTCCGAAACGGGTTTAAATTCGTCGCCCCGAGACTTTCCCCTGTCGCAATGGGGATTTCTTGGCCCACAAGGAATGTCGCAGGCACATTATCCAATGTGGTCACAAAAGGTGTCGAGAGAACATTGGAATCCTCATCTTCTTCAATAGCGTTTAAGATGGCTGAGAATAAAGTATCATTACTGGACCCGCCAATTCCAGCGGTCGCGCCTTGAAGTCCGATCAAGGAATTAACTGCCGCCGTTTCAAGCGCGGTTTGATTGGCTTCCGAGACACCAATCGCCTCGCCAGCCAGAACACCCGTAAGCGCCAAAACATTTGGCGTTTGCGAGAAATTCGTGCCTAGAAAAGGAATAGCCGCGCCGTTCACGCCGCCCAGTGCAAATTGCACGCCGAGTTCTTCCGATGCCGTATCTGAAATTTCAACAATAATGGCTTCCACAAGCACTTGCGGACGACGCACATCTAATTGACGTATCACGGTTTCCAAGGCTTTTTGGGCTTCGGCTGAGGCGCTGATAATAATCGTATTACTATTGACCTCATGGGCGACCGTTGGGGCCGGCAGGCCTTCGCGGGCATAGGCCGGAAGTAAGGCCGATAAAATATCCACTAATGACGCCCCGTCAGCAAAGCGCAAAGGCACTATACTGACAGCGCCGCGAGGGGTCGAGCCTCCAGCATCCATTTGCGAAACTATAGGACGCATACGCGCAATCAACTGCGCATCACCTTCCAAGATCAGGCTATTATTTGACGGAAGGGCGACAAGTTTTAGCGGCGCATTGGGCGGCAAGAGGGCTCTGATAGCTTCCTCGGCATCTAGTGCCGTCATATTCCGAAGACTTATAACTTCCGTGGCATTGCCATTAACATCCATGGCTTGGGCTATGGCACGGGCTTTCTTCAAATTTTCAGGAAAATCGGTTAGGACAATGACGTCCCCGCCCGGCAATGCCGATAATTGTCCTTGGGAATGCATGACCGGCTTAATCAATTTGGCCGCCTGCGCGGCATCAACATGATTAAGCTTTATGATTGCGGTAGAGAGCTGGCCGCTAATACCGTTACCCAGACCACCATTAGCCCCCAGCGGCGCATCTTGCGCCGCGCCTTGCAGAAGCGAAATCCTGTAATCCCCGGTGACTGTGCGTGTCAGACTATAGCCGTGCACCCGCATGACATCTTTGAACACCGCAAAAACCTCATTGGGATTTAAACTTTGCTCCGATGAAATCGTGACTTTTCCCTGTACGCGCGGATCCACCAAAAAGGTCTTACCTGTCACGATAGACACATCATCTATAAAGGCGCGAATATCGGCTTGTTGCATTGTGATAACATGCTCACCAGCCGCCATAGCCGTTGGGATAAAGGGATTAGGTAGCCCCAAGCCAGACAGCGCCACAGCAGACAAAGCCAGTCCTGTTAGGCCTGCGAATAGAGAATGTCTGAGGCTTTTTCGGTGCACTTTATTGGGCGCTATATATATTTTTCCAAAATTCGTTATCATCTCTGACCCAATTCAATCGTTTGTGGCTGACCGTTGCGAATAATAGAAACCTTCATGGATTGTCCCTGCTGAAATTTCGATAACAGTTTTGCAATTTGTGGACGCCCATTACGTAAATCCTGTGACCCTATATGGGTTATAACATCACCGGACTGTAAGCCAAATTGCGACACATCTACGGAGGAAGATCCAACACGAAATCCGGAAAGACGCCCGCGCTCTAATACGGGCTTTAGCGAAGTGGCCTTTAAAAAGTTCTCAGGCGTTGTATTGGCAAGTTGCGCCGCCAGTCCCTGCTCCAAACTACCGCTTTTTTGCAAACCCGTCTGGGTGATATTGCCTTGCTCGCCCCGTTTTGAAAATGTTTCTTCGCGCTCAAATGTCAGGCGCTCCAAATTACCTGATTGGGACATGACAATATAATTCGAGCTAACAGACTTCAAAACAACGCCGTCAATAATTTCCTCTCCGACCTTGTAAACGCCTTGTCTTTTATCTGGTGTTTGTAATATTGCACTGCCCTCCTCGCCCGCGCGCAAACCAAATAGACGCAAATCCAATGTCGTTTCAGGCACATCAGCAGTTATAATATCAATCTCCGTCCCAACTGTGCGCTGCCTGTGAAAAGGGTCAAACCCAGATAAAGTGTTTGTAAGCTGGGCTTTGGCACTCTTATTCGCGCCTGCATTTTGAACCACTGCCGCCTGCCCCGTATTTGGGCCATTATCGCGCCAAAGGCTTTCGGGTGAAAGAAAACCTATGAGCGAACGTATAAGAAAATAGATAATACCCGCGAGCAAGCATAACTCTAGGGCTTTAACGAGCCATTTACTGGCTCCAGAGGTCATATGCGCATTTGACGTTTCAGACCGAGATATTGCCATCTATCTGTCCCTCTCGCAAAATATAGATTTCAAATACGTCATGAGCTTCCCAATTATATCCCTTTATACCCCAAAAGATAAGCTTTGCACTTAACTTTCACGTAATTCACGTAATTGTCATAAAAGCCTTTTTTCTACCCGTTTAAAGCATTGTATACGCCGCGATATAGGGTAAACCAAGATATGATTAAACTTAACGACATAATTTCGACTATGAATGTTCAGGTCATTGACACGAACCTTTTTAGCGGGAAATCGCTGGATTTAGGCTTGCCGCGCGTATTTGGCGGCCAAGTTTTAGGACAATGCCTCAATGCGGCTGCGCGTACCATCGAACAAGAAAGACAGCCCCATTCTTTACATGGCTATTTTTTACGCCCCGGTGATATTACGCGCCCTATCATTTACGAGGTTGACCCCATCAGGGATGGTCGGAGTTTTTCAACACGTCGTGTGGTGGCCAAGCAAAAAGGACGGGCAATATTTAACGCCTCGATCTCATTTCAAAAACGCGAAGAGGGACTGTCTCACCAAATAGACTTGCCCGACAATATCCCCCGCCCTGACGAGATTATATCAGACGCGCTAAGGGCCCCGGAAATTGCCGCGCAAACACCCCGGCTGGACTTAAAAAGATTTTTGGAATTTTACCTGATTTTTGATCTGGATATTGTTGATCTGCGCACGCCTTTATTACACGAAATGATCAGCACTAAACCTTTAGAGCCTGTCTTTGGTTTCTGGTTTAAATTTAACGACAATATTGGTGATGACCCCGTCTTGCACCGCACACTTTTGGCCTTTATTTCAGATAAAGCCTTAATGAGTGTGGGCCTGAGACCACATGGCACAAATTTCCATACCCATAAAATTATCGGGGCAAGTCTTGATCACGCTATGTGGTTTCACAGCGAAATACGGGTTAATCAATGGATTTACTATCATATAGAAAGCCCCCGCTCTGCCAGAGCGCGGGATCTTGGCCATGGTAAGTTTTACACCGAAAAAGGGGAGCTTATCGCCTCCACCGCTCAAGAAGGCCTTATCCGCGTGATTGGCCCTAAAGATTAGCAGTTAATGCGCTGAGTTTACCCACTTAGCACAAGCCTGTGTTAACCTTTCAATAACCATAGCGAGTTAAGGGTTTGGTAAGTTTTACGCCCACCCGCAATGATGGTTTTATGTTCCTTAAAAAGACGATATTCAGTGTCTTGCTCATCGTATTTTGGGGGTGGATCAGCACATTTTCACAAAACTTTTCTGCTCACGCAGACACGCCCAAAAGATATGCTTCAATTGTTGTAAATGCCGACACATTGGAGATTTTACACGCCCGTCAAATTGACGAAACGCGCTTCCCGGCCTCCTTAACCAAGCTCATGACGCTTTATCTGACATTTGATGCCCTTAATGCCGGACATATAGGCCTGAACCAAAAACTCCCTGTTTCGCGCTACGCCGCAAAAACACCGCCCTCAAAGCTGGGGCTTAAAGCCGGTCAAACCATTACTGTAAGAGACGCTATTCAGGCGCTGGCTGTCAAAAGCGCGAATGACGCAGCCGTTGTACTGGCCGAAGCCTTGGGCGGGACAAAACAAAACTTCGCCAATATGATGACACATAAAGCCCGCAGTCTGGGCATGGTCAATACGGTCTTTAAGACACCGCACGGACTGCCCCACCCAGAACAAACAAGCACAGCCCGAGATATGGCAAAGCTCGCCGCCGCTATATTAAATTCGCATCGACGCCATTACGGTTATTTCGGGCAAACCCATTTTACCTATAAAGGCAAAACCTATAAAAACACCAATGGCTTATTACATACCATGGAGGAAGTTGACGGGTTTAAAACCGGATATACTTATGCGTCCGGTTATAATCTTATTATTTCGGCCCAAAAAGAGGGGCGACGCCTAATCGCCGTCGTCATGGGCGGGGCCAGTGGTAAGTCCCGTAATCAACATATGAAGGATTTAATCGAGCGCGGTTTCGGTACAATGGGCATAAGTTTATCTGCCCCTGCCAAAATAGCAGACAGCGCGAAGATATTACCCGCCGCACATAGGCAAAATGCCACTCAAATCGTCACATTGCGCGGAAAAGACAATCGGAACATTACGGTGGCAAGCCGTAAAACCGATATTCATCTGCCTGATCCCAGCAGTCTGGAGAATTGGAGTATTCAGGTTGGGGCCTTTAGCTCACTCGACACCGCCCAAGCGCAACTCTCGGCTCTGGAAGGCTTTACGACTGCCCAGAACCGCGCCTCTAATTTGAATAAAAACAGAGCCTATATCTCACCGGCTTCATTATCTGGGCGTAAAATATATAGAGCCAGATTTTCAGGCTTTACACACGCGCAAGCCATTGAAAAATGTAAACATTTAAAGAATTTGGCCACAGGGTGTCTCATTATCGCACCGAGCTGATTAGTTTCCCGCCTTCGACCCCAAATTGGCGGCATCATTTATATCCCAATCATACTCGTAAGCCGAAATTTTCGTCTTACCTGCAAGCTGTTGTTGAAGCTCAGGCGTTGCATATTGGCGTATATGGGTGAGTATATCCGCCTCGCTCTCGCCGTAATCTATATCATACCAGAGGAAAATTCGGGAGGCGGTAATTTTACCGTCCTCAACTTTCACACCGCGCGGCGTATTGATAAATTTACGGGCCTGCTCATCTAAACTCGCATCAATATTCGCGCCCTTATAGGCCTGTGGTCTTATATTTGGACAGCCAATAGCCGCGCAATTTAAACCATAATGTATACGCGGGTCTGAAAATACGGGCCGCACAATATTATTTTCTATCTGGTCCAGACTTAAATCAGCGCCTTCAACATTAAGCCGCACATCATTCCACGGCCCTTTAAAATCTAACGGGCTGGACTGTATGGACCGAATGGAGTCTACAGGGGCGTTTTCGATAATGACGCGGATAGTCTCAGCATTATAAAGATTGATCCAGAAGGCCAATTGCTCATTACGGTTCAGCGCTGAGACCTGTGTCGCCTGTAATCTATCAATATACGCCTCAAGGCCTTGCTTATCTTGGTCTGAGACCTCTTGATAGCGGATAAAATTTGCTCCAAAGCCTATAGGGTCGCCAAGCTCAGTCGGCACTAAATACTTGGCTAAGAACCGATCAAGCGCACTATGATCAACCTGTTGAAAAGAGCTCTTATTTGAACTTCCAAATTCCTGGAAACTAAGAACAGGTTTGGTTATAGCGCTTCGTTCCACTTGCCCTTGAAGTGTGGAACAGGCCGATAAGGTAAGAGCCGATAAAATAATGCAGAATTGACGCATAGAACTATCCTATTTAACGCCCCCACATTAATGCGCATGGGTCGGTACTTTTAAGTAAACTTCTGTAAATAAGTCGTGATCTATAGATTTTTCCGCTCAAAAGTCGCAGATTTCAGAATATACGATTTTGTTTCGAAACCAGACCACATTCCGAAATGGGCGGATATGTGCTTTAAAATTCATAGTCTTAATAAATTACGCAAAGCCCCAAGACCAAGCCCAAGAAATAAAGTCGTCATAATTATTCCAAAAATCGCATACGCTATAACGAGAATATAAAATCTAATTGGACTATTCTGCCGATCGTAATAATAATCCACAGGTTTCCTTCGTCCTTCAATAAAGCCTTGCTTCGAAATTTTATATGCCCGCCTACAACAGATAATTCCAAAATATAATCCAGCGAGTATAATCAAGATAACCAATAAATAAGCCATCATTCAAAACCTTTCATTTTGCGATTTCAGACCAATGAAATTACTCCAGTGATTTCACCATCGTCGCTAAAGGCACAGGCACAGCCCCGTTACGATCTTCC
>CAZNCJ010000066.1:0-8838 GCA_964571595.1 uncultured Caulobacterales bacterium
AATTGCTGATCTGTCCCGACCTCCATAAATGTGAGAGGCAGCATGAAATCCTGCTCTTTGGGCGTGTTCTCCTTGAACCAGGCCTGTGCGTCTCGGGTAAACTCTTTCAACTCAGCCGTCATCTTACTCTCTTTTTCATGCTCTATTATGATTATCCTTCCTGATCATCCAAGGCCGCCTCTATACGGTTCGCCGCTTTTTCTAGTCGCTTTACAAGTCCCGGAAAATTACCCGCGGATGATTGAGCGGTTGGCTGTATATCCGAACAGAGCTTATTGACGAGCGCTTGGGTGAATTGCGCCTGATCTTCGAGACGCGATTTCACCATAATGGTCTTGGCAGCGTAATCCAGCGACCCAAAAAACATGTCCCGTAATATCCATAAGTCTATATCATCCGATAATTCCCCGACACGACGCCCATCCTTCACAATACGGTCAAATATAGAGACATAGGATTTGTTAAGCTCGAATAATCCGCTGGAGCCATAACCCTCAAACGTCGTCATAAAGACGGGGGTTAGTTCTAAAATTTGCCATTCATCAATGATACGCGACAAATGATGAGAAGCCAGAAACTCCAATTTCTCTCGCGTTGTTTCACAACTATCCACACCGTTCTGGGCGCTTTGCATAAGACGGCCGTAAAAATCTTCTACGACTTTGCGCGCTAAGGCCTCCTTATTTTCAAAATAAATATAGACCGTGCCATTTGCGACTCCGGCCTTTAGAGCTATCTGCGCCATAGTGGTTTTGAAAAAACCTTTTTCCGTGAAAATATGACGCGCGGCCGCAATAATCGCCTCTTCCTTTTTCTCGACGCGCTGGCGGCGGGTCTGCCCTCGCCCCCCTGTTTCAGCTCTATCTCTTGCATCTAATGACATGGATTACGCCTCAATCTGGTGGAGCTATCTGAGGCTCCCAAAGGCTTGACATTTATAAAATGAAGATTATTCATATTTAGTGAGTTAAATTCAATTTGATAAATTTGTCAAGACAGGCCTGCGCAGATAGGCCAATGCAAAAACCTTTTAAAAAGGCCCTTATGCCTTCTGATGTGAGTGGAAAAATAATTAGAATTGGCGGCGCCTCTGGGTATTGGGGTGAGAGCGCTATGGCAACTCCCCAGCTCCTGACAGGCGCTAAACTTGATTATCTCGTCTATGATTATCTCGCGGAAATCACCATGTCGATTATGGCGCGCGCCAAAGCCAAAGACCCAACTAAAGGTTATGCGACAGATTTTGTTGAAACTGTCATGCGCGACAATCTCGAGGCGATTGCGACATCAGGGGTTAAAATTATTTCGAATGCAGGCGGGGTAAACCCCACGGCTTGCGGTGAAAAAATACGGGCTATGATCGCGCAAAAAGGTCTGGATTTGAAAGTCGCCATCATTACGGGTGATGACATAGTTTCGCGCAAATCAGAAATAGTCGCCAGCAAAGCCGTAGATATGTTCTCGCGCGCGCCTATGCCGGAGGCCGACAAAATCATGAGCGCTAACCTCTATCTCGGGGCCTTTCCGATTGCCGCAGCCTTGGAACACGGCGCAGATATCATCATCACAGGGCGCTGTGTGGACAGTGCGGTTTCGTTAGGGGCTTGTATTTACGAATTTGGATGGGGCGCAAATGATTGGGATCTCTTGGCCAGCGGCTCTCTGGCTGGGCATATATTAGAATGCGGCCCGCAAGCCACAGGCGGCAATTATACCGATTGGCAAGAGGCGGGTGATATTAGCAAGATTGGCTACCCCATTGCGGAGATTTCAGCTGACGGCAGCTTTGTTACCACCAAGCCAGACGGCACAGGTGGATGTGTGACAATCGGCACTGTCAGCGAGCAAATGCTTTACGAAATAGGCGACCCACAAGCCTATATGCTCCCTGATGTTATCTGTGATTTCTCTGATGTTACCATCACGCAGATCGCAAAAGACCGCGTAAAAATATCTCCCGCCAAAGGTCGCCCCGCCCCCAATAGCTATAAGACATGCCTGACCTATAGAGACGGATTTCGCGCGGGCAGTTATGCCACATTTTACGGCGTAGACGCTCGCCTAAAAGCTGAAAAATTTTCCAAAGCCACGCTTGAGAGGGCTTCACAAACACTGCGCCGTTATAATCTCGGTCCGTTTAGCGAAACCAGTCAGGAAATCATTGGCGGCGGCTCGCAAATGGGCGGAGCGGGGGATGCAGACGGGACAAATCCATATGAAGTGATTTTAAAACTCGCCGTTAAACATCCAGAGATGGCTGCCACAGGCATATTCCTAAAAGAAATGGCGGGGATGGGACTGGCGACACCACCCGGCCTATCTGGCTTTACAGGGGTGCGCGGCAAGCCCTCTCCTGTTGTGCGCCTTATATCTTATCTCACGCCTAAAACTGGCATTAAGATCACGATTGATATATCGGGTAAGAAATTTGATTTCCAAGACGCTGCGCCGCCAAACCCAGCTTCTATAAATACACCCGCATCTGTAAATCTCCTAGACCTCGCAGCACAAGTCAGCGAAACGAATGACATGGCAAATATGCCTTTGATAAAACTGGCATGGGGGCGTTCTGGTGATAAGGGCAATAAAGCCAATATTGGCATTATCGCGCGCAAGCCGGAATTTCTGCCTTATATTGCCAAAAGCTTAAGCCCAGACTTTATAGCCCAGACTTACGCGCATTTTTTAGAGCCTGACGAAACTACTCAAATCCATGTCTATGTCTTACCAGGCGCACATGCCTTAAATATTTTAATAGATGATATTTTAGGCGGGGGCGGCGCGGCCAGCCTTCGAAATGACGCGCAAGGCAAAGGCTATGCCCAGATCATGCTGGCGCAAAATATAAAAATCCCCCGCGCAATGGTGAAAGATTTATAATGCCCGTTTTTAAATCTAAAATCATCCCCACCTCGTCAGCTTTTCAAGAGCGACGCAAAGATATGCTAGGCCTTATCGAAAAGCTCGAAACTCTCAATGCCAAAGCGCCAGCCTTATCGGCCAGTAAAAAATCCCGCTTTGAGAAACGTGGTCAACTCCTGCCGCGCGAAAGGCTTGGCCGTTTGCTTGACCCCGGCCTGCCCTATCTTGAAATTGGCAATTTGGCCGGGTATTTGCTCGATAGTTCTGATCCGGAAAAGTCTATCCCCGGTAGTTCTATTATGGCGGGCATTGGTTATATTCAAGGCACGCGCTGCGCGATTGTAACCGATGATAGCGGCATTAAAGCGGGCGCTCTAACCACGGGGGGCGGATACCGTTTACAACGCGCCCAAGAAATTGCCCTCAAACAAAACCTGCCTTTTATTCATCTGGTCGAAAGCGCGGGCGGCGACCTTATGAATTATACGGTTGAAGGCTTTATCAATGGCGGGACTCTGTTTGCCAATTTAGCACGTCTGTCTAAAAAAGGCCTACCCGTTGTCTCTATATTACACGGCTCCTCAACAGCGGGCGGAGCCTATATGCCGGGCCTTTCAGATTATGTCATCGGCGTGAAAGGCGGCGGTAAAGCCTTTCTGGCTGGCCCGCCCCTCTTAAAAGCTGCAACGGGTGAGATTGCGACAGCAGAAGAGCTTGGCGGTGCGGAAATGCACGCTACGAAGTCCGGTCTTGTTGAATATCTCGCCCAGAATGACGGCGAGGCCGTGCTCATGGCGCGTGAAGTTATTGACCGGATTGCGTGGAATGAGCGCTGCGACAAACCCCATAAACGCCCTTATAAAGAACCGATTTACGCCGCAGACGAGATAGCCGGTATTGTACCGGTAAATTACCGCATACCTTACGAAGTGCGCGAGGTGATTGCGCGTATAGTCGACGGTTCTGATTTTTCTGATTTCAAGCCGGGTTACGGCGTGAGTACAGTGTGCGTGCAAGCTGAAATACACGGTTATAAATGCGGGATTATTTCAAATAACGGGCCGATCGATCCTGACGGGGCGACAAAAGTCACCCAATTTATCCAGCTTATGGACCAAGCCGACACACCTTTGATTTTCTTGCAAAATACGACGGGTTATATGGTCGGGAAAGCCTATGAACAGGCGGGCATGATCAAGCACGGCTCTAAAATGATACAGGCCGTCACGAATACATCTGTACCGCGCCTTACCCTTATGATCGGGGCCAGTTTCGGGGCCGGAAATTACGGCATGTGCGGGCGGGGTTATGATCCTGATTTTTGCCTGACATGGCCGAATGCCGCCACAGGCGTTATGGGCGGGGAGCAGGCTGCCACAGTTATGGAAATTGTCGCAGACGCCCAAGCGGCCCGCACGGGACGCAAAGTTCCCAAAGATATTGCAAAAGCGCAAAGACAAACCTTAACCGAAATTTTCGATAGCCAGTCCAGCGCTTTTTACACTTCGGGGCATTGTCTCGATGACGGTATGATAGACCCCAGAGATAGCCGTAATACTCTTGGCTTTTTGCTTGCCACCGTCTGGGAGGCCCGTAACCGCCGTGTAAAAGAAAACAGCTTTGGTATAGCGAGGCCCTAATGCGCACTTTACCCAAAACCGAAAAACTCGATCTTGAACGCTCTGGCGCTTGGCTAACCATCTGGTTTAACTCGCCTGAGAACCGCAATGCACTATCGACCCAACTCACATCTGAATTGACAAAAACGCTAGAACTGGTCAAAACGGATAAAACCATTCGCGGCATTACGCTGCGCGGACGCGGCGGAGTGTTTTGTGCCGGCGGGGATTTAAAAAGTTTTAGCGCGGGGCAAAATGCTGCGGGAGATGCGCGGGACGATTTTGTCAAAATGAACCGCGGGGCTGGCGATCTGTTTGATCTGGTTATGTCTATGCCCCAGCTTGTTATAGCCTTAGTTGAAGGGGCTGCGATTGCGGGCGGTCTGGGTTTGATGTGTTGCGCCGATATTATCGCCGTGACTGAAAACGCGAAATTTTCTCTCACAGAAACTATGATCGGGATAGCGCCTGCGCAAATCGCTCCTATCATTGTTGCTCGTGTCGGATTGCCAAAAGCGCGCCGCCTCATGCTCACAGGGACACGGTTTACCGGTTCTAAAACATTAGAATACGGCTTATCGGATTATGTTGTGGCTGATGTTGCAGGTTTGGAGAAAATCGAAGCGGAGATCCAGACAGGCCTAATGAAATGCGCACCCGGCGCTATCGGTATTACCAAGGAAATTTTAATGGCGACCCCATATCTGGACCGAGAGGCCCAAAAGGATTTTGCCGCGCAAAAGTTTACGGATTGCATTACCTCGGAAGAAGGTCGAGAGGGCATAGCCAGCTTCCTTGAAAAACGAAAACCCAAATGGGCCCCCGACTCGTGAGCGCCCGTTCGCCATATAGAGCTTTCTCAAGCATTTTAATTGCCAATCGCGGAGAGATTGCCTGCCGGATTATCCGCACGGCACGCAAAATGGGGTTGAAAACTATCGCCGTATTCTCAGAAGCAGATAAGCAGGCTCTCCATGCTAAAATGGCAGATCAGGCCTATCCTATCGGCCCGTCATCCGTTGAGCAGAGCTATCTGAATATTCAAAACATCCTCAAGGCCGCCAAAGAAAGCGGGGCGCAAGCCATCCATCCCGGTTATGGGTTCTTATCTGAAAACGCCGAATTTGCCCGCGCCTGTAACAAAGCCGGGATCGTCTTTATTGGCCCGTCAGCTGAGGCGATTTCACTCATGGGCGATAAGGCCAAGGCCAAGCGCCGCATGATAAAAGCTGGCGTGCCGTGTATTGCCGGTTATCAGGGCAAAGCTCAGGATGATAAAACTCTTATCAGCGAGGCCAAGAAAATCGGCTTTCCGGTCATGGTCAAAGCCGCAGCAGGCGGTGGGGGGCGCGGTATGCGCCGCGTTAGAACGGCCAAAGATTTACCCAGCGCCATTAGCTCGGCACGTTCTGAGGCCAAAACCGCCTTTGGCTCGGACACGCTCATTCTCGAGCAGGCCTTAATTGAACCGCGCCATGTTGAAATACAGATTTTTGCCGATAGTGCAGGTCAAACAATACATCTGGGGGAACGCGATTGTTCTGTCCAACGCCGTCACCAGAAAGTCCTCGAAGAAGCCCCCTGCCCGGTCATGGATGAAAAATTGCGAACTGATATGGGCGCAAGCGCAGTCAAGGCCGCCAAGGATATTGGCTATGTCGGGGCGGGTACGGTTGAATTTATGCTGGATAATTCTGGGGCTTATTATTTTCTGGAAATGAATACGCGCTTACAGGTCGAACATCCTGTCACAGAAATGGTAACTGGATTAGACCTTGTGGCGCTGCAAATCCAAATCGCGCAAGGCCAAGCCTTAGCTCTGAACCAAAAAGATGTAAAACTGGACGGTCACGCGATTGAAGCCCGCCTTTACGCCGAAGACCCTGCTAATCAATTCCTGCCTTCAACGGGCAAGATTGATGTGTGGCAAGCTCCGGATAGCGACCATGTCCGCATCGATAGCGGGATCGAGACAGGCACCGAAATTTCGCATTTTTACGATCCGATGATTGCGAAAGTCATCGCCAAAGGCGAAACGCGCGAGGCGGCAAGATTGCATTTAATATCAGCCTTAAAAGAGCTGCAATTATGCGGTGTGACAAGCAATCGGGAATTCCTGATTAAAGCCCTCGAGCATGAAGTCTTTATCCAAGGCGAGGCCAGCACCGCATTCATTGATCAAAACTTCCCACCAGAGCAGCTCTCACGCACGCCACTTGATACACAGACGGCCAGTATGGCTGCGCTACTACAATTTGAAACTGCCCGCGACCAAGCCTTACAAAACGGGATTGATGTCGCCTGCAAGCTGATTAATTGGCATAGTGCCAGCCCCGTTGCGAGGCCTCTCATTTACGAGGGCATAGACGCCCCCTTACCCCTTCGTCTCACACCCTTATCAGAGGGAACATATCTGGCCGAATTTGAGGCGGAGGGTAAAGCATCCGAACCGATAGAGCTAAAGCTCATATCCCGCAGCTTTTCGCGGGCAATCATAGAAATTGACACGACGAAATATAAGCTGAGCTATTTTATCAAAGATAAAAGCCATATCGGCATCTCCATTGACGGGAGGGATTTCAACTTAACTAATCAGGTCACCCAATTTGAGGATGCTGCCCAAAATATCGGGGCGGGTGACATCATCGCCCCCATGCACGGGGCCATTAAAGACGTCTTTGTCAAACCGGGTGATAAAGTCAAAAAAGGTCAGAGATTAGCCGTTCTGGAAGCCATGAAAATGCAGCATGATATTCTAGCTGAAATTGCCGGCAAGATTACACAGCTCCATATTAAAAACGGGCAACAAGTCTCTGCTGAAAGCCTGATGATAGAGATCGAAAACATAGACGGATAAGACGATGATTGAAGCTACACATTTTCTTGAAGAATGCGATAACATTGCCGCATTGCTCACATCCTTATCGCCCGAAGATTTTACACAAGAGACTTTGTTTAAGAACTGGACGATTGGCGACATTGTCGGCCATCTCCATCTTTGGAATATCGCCGCCGATCTTACCTTATCAGAGCCTGAAAAATTTGATGACTTTGTAAGCTTTGCCATGGGCCGGCTCATGGCGGGCGGGACGCATAAAGAGCTCCAAAATGCCTATTTCAAAGACAAATCAGATTACGAAATTTATAAAGATTGGCTGGCTTATTATCCTGATATGAGCACGCGTTTTAAGGCTGCCAAACCCAAGGACCGTGTGAAATGGGCTGGCCCGGATATGTCGGTACGATCTTGTATCATCGCAAGGCAAATGGAGCATTGGTCTCACGCCCAAGCCATATTTGACGTGCTAGGCCAAGACCGGGCACATGGCGCGCGGCTTAAAAATGTCGCCCATATCGGTGTGACGACTTATTCTTGGTCATTTAAAGTGCACAATATGGAGCCAATTTTACCCAAACCCTATGTACATCTGAAAGCGCCTGACGGCACGGTCTGGGAGTGGAATACGCCCCAAGACGATAACCGCATTGACGGCGACGCCCATGAGTTTTGCCAGGTCGTCACCCAATGTCGCAATATTGGCGATACAAAAATAGTAACCAAAGGCGAGGCGGCTAAAACATGGATGAAAATCGCGCAATGTTTTGCGGGCGGAGCCGAAACACCGCCAGCAAAGGGGCAACGTAGAAAAGCCTGAGACTTGAAGGAAAATAATTTATGACGTTTCCCATAAACGGTTATTGCGATCCAAAATTCCAAGGCCTTGCCGATTGCTTTAGTGATTATTTTTTGAAAATTTAGGTGAGATTCGCGCCAGCTGTTCACTCAGTATTGAAGGCCAAACCGTTGTCGATTTATGGGGCGGCTATAGCGATAAAGACAAAACAAAACTATGGCAGGAAAACACGCTTTCCATCGTCTTTTCCTGTACCAAGGCGGCTACCGCGATTTGCGCCCATATTTTAATCGATCGCGGAGAGCTTAAACTGGACGCACCTGTGAGCACTTATTGGCCGGAATTTGCCCAGAACGGCAAAGAGGGCGTCACGGTCGAAATGATGTTAGCTCACCAAAGCGCCCTGCCCGCCTTACGCGACCCCGTCAAGCCGGGCGGGTTTTACGATTTTGAATATATGGCGCAAAGACTAGCCCAAGAAGAGCCGTTCTGGGAGCCGGACACGGATAATGGCTATCATATGATTAGCTTTGGCTGGACGGTAGGCGAACTTATACGTCGCGTCTCCGGTAAATCGCTTGGTACTTTTTTTCAGGACGAAGTTGCAAAACCACTCGGTCTGGAATTTTATATCGGCGCGCCAGATGAGGTCTTTTCGCGCATAGCTCCTATGGTCAATGCCGATCTTGGCCCAGAGGATATAAGCTCTGAGTTCTGGCAAA
>CAZNCJ010000066.1:8938-12566 GCA_964571595.1 uncultured Caulobacterales bacterium
CCTATGGTCAATGCCGATCTTGGCCCAGAGGATATAAGCTCTGAGTTCTGGCAAAATATCATGACAAACCCCGCCTCAATTTCGCATCTATCCCTGATGAATAATGGCGGGCATTACCATGACACACCCGAGGCATGGCGAGCCGAAATTGGCGGAGCGGGCGGGATATCTAACGCCCGCGCCTTGGCCAAAATGTTCACCCCGCTCGCACTCAAAGACGGCACGCTTTTATCCAGTGCTCGTATTGAGGATATGTCCCGTCCTTGCGCGGCAACCCAAAAGGATAGAACCTTGATGGTGCCCACACGTTTCGGACAAGGCTTTATGCTCAATATGGATAATCGGCACAGCCATCCGGGCGATGGTAATTCCTTGATCATTGGAGAGTCCGCCTTTGGCCATGTCGGGGCGGGCGGCTCTATTGGTTTTGCTGACCCTGACGTGCGAATGGCCTTTGGCTATAGCATGACCAAAATGGGCGCGGGTATTTTACTCAATAAGCGCGGACAAGGATTGGTTGACGCGGCCTATGCCGCCTTGGGTGAGGATTATCCCAAACCTTGCTTTCATAAAATATGAGCGCATTGATAGAAAAACCTGCTTTAATAACTATACCCAAACCGCCCAAAACCCGCTAACCTTACCTCATGATTATTGATAGCTGGATACAGCACCCCACGCTTCGCCATAGCCAAGACCCGATATTTGCTTCGCTGCGGCGCTGGACTAAAGCGGATGTCCCGCAGGACGCCATACCTCTTGGCAATACCATAGCCGCCATGGACGCAGCCGGTGTCAGCAAAAGCCTGACATGTGCCTGGCAGGCCCCAAATCGTGATATGATTTCAAATGATGAAGTCGCTAATTTTGTCGCACAATATCCTGACCGCCTGATTGGGGTTGGGTCTGTGGATATTTCCAAACCCATGGAAGCTGTGCGGGAAATTCGGCGCTCTGTTGAAGAACTTGGTTTTAAAGCTATCCGCGTTCTGCCGTGGCTGTGCGAAACCCCGCCAACCGATAGGAAATTTTATCCCGTCTATGTGGCATGCTCCGAAATGGGCGTGCCTTTTTGTACCCAGATCGGCCATACAGGCCCGCTCATGCCCTCAGAAGTTGGCCGCCCGATTTACCTCGATCAGGTTGCGCTTGATTTCCCGGAACTCACGATTATCGGGGGGCATATTGGCTATCCATGGACAGAGGAAGCCATTGCGGTCGCAACGAAACATGAAAATATCTATATTGACACCTCCGCCTATACTGTGTCGCGCTACCCGAAAACCCTCGTTGAGTTCATGAAAACACACGGCCGGCGCAAAGTCCTTTTCGGGTCGAACTATCCCATGATTACACCGGCGCAGGCTTTAGCGGGGCTGGAGGCCTTGCAGTTAAGCGATGAGATTAAAACCTTATTTCTGGCGGAAAATGCCCGCCGCATTTACGGGCTTTAGCGCTAAAGCCCCATCTGGCGTACGGCAAGGTCGCGCATAATTTCTTCAGAACCACCGCCAATGGCTTGGACTTTGACCTCGCGGTAATAACGCTCAACTGCATTGCCGCGCATATACCCCGCCCCGCCCATAATTTGCATGGCTTCTGAGGCGCAAAACTCTAAAGCCTTGGACGCGGAAAACTTCGCCTTGCTAATTTGCGCCACGGGCATGTCCCCTTCATTGGCCTGCCAGCAGAGCTGATTGAGATAGCTCTCAATCATATCAATACGCGCGGACATATCCGCGATTTTATGGCGGATAACCTGATGGGAGATGAGTTTATTTCCAAAGGTCTCGCGCTCTTGCGCCCAGCTTATGCTCTCCTCAAGCAGCGTTTTCATCATACCGAGCATACCTGCCACCATGCCGAGACGTTCATAATTAAAATTCTGCATGATCTGGATGAAACCCATATCTTCCATACCCAGCATGTTTTCTGCCGGCACACGCACATCATCAAAATATAGCGTGGCTTGGTCTGACGCCCACCACCCCATTTTCTTTGCCAGAGCCGCGCGCGAAAATCCGGCATCGTCCTTTTCAACAAAAAAGAGGGATATCCCCTTTAAGCCCGAACCGCCCGTGCGCGCCCCTACGACGAAATAATCCGACGTCATGCCGCCCGTAATAAATGTCTTAGACCCGTTAATGACAAAATGATTGCCGTCGCGCTTTGCCGTTGTCTTCATACGCGCCACATCCGAGCCGCCCCCCGGTTCTGTTATCGCCAGACTTGAGCCTTTTTTGCCAGCCAGAACATCCGGCAACGTACGCATTTTAATATCCTCTGAGGCCAATCTTGCAATCGGGCCGACAGAAATGCCCCGCCCGCCAAACGCCGCCGGTATACCAGAGGCACCGCATTTGTGCATTTCTTCCCCGACGGCTGCGCGCATAAAGCAATCATCAAAACCTAGACCGCCATATTTCTCGTCAATGCCAAATCCCCAAATCCCGAGTGCGCCGACCTTGGCATGCATTTCCCAAGGCACTTCGCCGGCCTCATCCCAGTTAGTGGCATTTGGCGTAAGTTCTTTTTCGGTAAATTGGCGTATAGTCTCGCGAAAGGCCTTACGTTCTTCAGTTTCAAACGGGTTTTGCAAATACATAATGAACCTAATTCCCTTAAAATGAATAATATTCATATCAGGGCAATCTCGGTGCAGCAAGCCCTTGTAAAATTTCAATAATTGCTAATTTTCTAAACCCGATGAGGTTATTTTCCGTCTATATGTAATATTAACAGGAATTTACTCGCACTTATTCTCACAAAGCCATATAAAAAAGATAATGTTAAAAAGGGTTTTCATACTAGGTACACTTTTCGCGGTAGGCCTGTCCGTATCGGCACAGGCTCAAATACGCGTTGATGCCCGTATTCAGACCTCTTTTGGCTCCTGTTCGGGCTGTGATCTCTCAAAACGCCGTATGAATGGTATGAAATTACAAGATGCGGACTTTTCACGCTCTTTATTTAACAGCTCTAACCTCAGCGGGGCGCGGTTTGACCGGGCCAATCTCTCGGGAGCCCATTTTCGCAAAGCCTTATTACTACGAGTAAAAGGCGAAGGCGTGAATATGTCCAAGGCCAATTTCCGCGACGCCACCCTTACAGAGGCCTCTCTGGATAATTCTAATTTTGAAAGCTCTGATTTCAGCCGCGCTGATCTGACCCGCGCCAGCTTTCATACCACAAATTTTAAAAGCGCAAATTTCATCAGCGCTATGGCGCAAGAAGCGGATTTTTCCAATTCCGTATTCGATAATGCCCGACTAGATCATGTCAATTTCCGCAAAGCCAATCTCTCAGGCGGCGTCTTTAAAAATGCCCGTTTCGGGGATGCGATCTTACTTGAAACAACAATAAACGGGGCTGATTTTTCAGGAGCCGATCTCAGTGGGGTGCAGGGTTTGGAACAAGCCCAGCTTGATTTTGCCTGCGGCAGTAGCGCAACGCGCCTGCCCTTTGGCATGTCAGTGCCCTATTGTAGCGACATTCCAACCTCGCACTCACCGCACGGCGATTATGAGCATGCCCATCTGGACCCGCAAATGGCGCGCGCTGCCAAAGATTTGGATGATGCGCTCGACACGCTTGAAAACCTTTTGGCCGCCCCGCCAAGCTCTGAGAA
>CAZNCJ010000067.1:0-12421 GCA_964571595.1 uncultured Caulobacterales bacterium
ACACCGGCTGAGCGGTTCAGCCAATGTGTTGCGGCGACCAGTTGAACCCGCACCCCGGATTAATACGCTCAGGGCTGTAACCCGTATAGAAATCCTGATTATGTTTAAGGCCCGACCCGGTCTCTAAAATCGGTACGCAATAATTATTTGTACAGCCCGGGAAAACAGTGGATTCGTAAATGACTATATCGCCCTTGGAGATTAAAGGGGCGAGCATCTCGCTTGCTTTTCTTATCGGGGTTAAATTGGGAGTTTTATATTTATCCACCGGTGTCGGCACGGTCACAATATAAATATTGCAGGCACGAATATCCTCGGGATCGGCTGTGAATTTTAACTTTTTTGCTGCGCGTAATTCGGCTTCGGTTGTCTCCAGTGTCCGGTCAATATTTTGAGCGAGTTCATCCATACGGGTTTGATTGATATCAAATCCGATCGTCTCTACGGATTTTCCGAATTCAACGGCCAAAGGCAAGCCAACATAGCCTAAGCCTATAATTGCAATTTTATCGCCCACATATGTCTCCGCTTAAACCTGAGGCATACATACTGATATATTGTACAAAATAAAGATAAAAATTCACCCTCCCAATGCTTTAGCTCATCGGACTGAGTGCGTGAATATTTATTATATTGTGGTGCGTTAAGCGGCGTTAAGCTACTAGGCCCAGCTCTCCAATGCGCTTATTTATGTCCATGGTCAGCTCCATGGATTTCAAGCGCGCCGCGTGATCATAAAAAGGCATGGAAATAATATATTCGTCGGGGGCGAGTTTTTCCTGAAACAGGTTTAAGCGTTCTGTTATTTGGTCGGGTGTGCCGACCGCGCTGCCTTGTAACATGGCTTCGACATGTGGAGCGATATGAGCTGGAACTTCGAAATTCTCAATAGGCGGGGGGATGAGTCCGCGCTGATTTGTGATAATGCCGATAAAGGCTTGCACAAGTGTCGAGAAATGAAACCTGGCCTCGTCCTCAGTATCAGAAGCAAAGATATTACAGGCCATTATGAAATAGGGAGTGTCTAAGTGTTTGGAAGGCTTGAAATCGCGGCGGTAAATTTCAGCCGCTTCGAAAACATATTGCGGGGCAAAATGAGAGGCAAAGGCATAGGGCAAGCCTAATTGCGCGGCGAGCTGTGCGCCAAACAGGCTGGAGCCTAATATGTAAATTGGCACTTCAGTGCCTTCACCGGGGATAGCGCGCACAGGCAGAGGTTTGTCAGGATCGGCTTTGGCGAGATAGCTGATTAATTCAACCACGTCTTGAGGAAAACGATTGGCCGACAGCCCGTTTTCTTGTCTTAAGGCCCGAATGACATTGCGGTCGCCGCCCGGTGCGCGGCCAAGACCCAAGTCTATTCGCCCGGGATGTAATGTTGCTAGTGTCCCGAATTGTTCGGCTATCGTCAGCGGGGCGTGATTTGGCAACATTATTCCGCCCGAACCAAGCCTTATTGATTTCGTGTTGGCGGCTATATGGGAAATCAGGACTGATGTGGCGGAGCTGGCAACAGAGGCCATATTGTGATGTTCGGCATACCAGACACGTTTATATCCCAAGGCTTCGGCCTGTTGAGCTGTACTGACGCAATCCGCGAAACTTCCCGCTATATCTCCGCCCTCAATGACACGCGCGAGATCGAGAATGGAAAACGGAATAGACATAGGCTTAGAATACAGGGCTTATAATTGAAATCAATATGCAAAGCGTCGCCCCGCGTGCCGCTTTTATTTTGCGGGCTTGTCGCGCGAATGAATTTCAGGCAGCGTTCAGATGATATAGAATAATGAAATCAATCAAGAGTTCTTATCAGGAGAGCATAAAATGCGATTATGGTCATTTGTCATGTCTGTTTTGGGATGTTTATTACTCTCCCAGAGCGCTTTTGCGCTGAGTTGCGCGCAGCCTGATATAATCCGCAGTCTTGAATCAGTTAAAAAGAGCGAAACGGTTTATTATATATTGGTCGGGACGTTTACTACGCCGCCAGAGGAAGGCAAACCTAGACTAGAGCAAAGGGGTGGGTATCAAGCTGAGTGGCAATCAAAACCGCCAAGAATAGTCCCCTCATTATTTAATGGTTACGCCCTTAGCCCTAAGAGACGCCATGATGTCGAGTTGTCTGATTATCCCGTTAATCTGGAAATCAGCTGTGCCGGGCCGTGGTGCGGGAACCTGCCTCGTTCTGGGCAAACTTTAATTGCATTTGTTGAAGCGCCCCAAACTGTGCAAAGCCAAGGCCTTAGTGATGGGCATGGTGATCCAAATGTCCCGATATTGCAAATTTCTCCCTGTCCGGGCCAAACCTTCCCAACAACGCCACATGGAGTGCAGGTGAGTAAAGTCCGCAAATGTCTGAACCGGACCTGTCAGCCGCAGACTTTGTATTGAGTTAGACCTTAGCTAAACCAGTTGCGTTTGCGTAATTAGAAAGACTGCATAGATTTTTTATGCTCTGCTAGATATTTCTATATTTTATCAGGCGTAAATATGTGAGAAATGATGCATGGGCGAACTCGGGGCGCAGTGAACTCAAACCCATGCAAGAGCTAATTACTTAGCTGGCTTGTATATCTCTAAAAAAAATTGAAAAGTCCAGTCAAATAGTCAGTAAAGCTCTAACATGTGATCACAATTAATTTATTCAAAAACTTATATTTAAGTACCTAATGTTTGTGAAAACAGAGACTAAGCAGAGCTTACTTTAGGTTTTATTCTGGATTTTATATTTTCTCACAAGAGCGGGCTAACCAGGATTTAATGTTTCCGTCATCAATGAGAGGGGAAATTTCTTCCCAGACACGGGCATGATAAGCATTCATATAGTCGATTTCGTGATCAGACAGTAAGGATATATCGATTAATTTCTTATGTATCGGCGCAAATGTCAGGGTTTCAAAACCCATCATAGGGCGCTCACCGCCCGCTATATCTGTCGGTTCGGTGACATATTGCAAATTTTCTATGCGTATCCCGTAGCCGCCCGTCTTATAATAGCCCGGCTCATTGGAGACAATCATGCCGGGACGTAAGCTCACATTGTTCGGGGCTTTTGATATACGCTGAGGTCCTTCATGCACGCCAAGAAAAACACCAACGCCGTGCCCTGTGCCGTGGTCATAATCCAGACCTTTTTGCCAAAGCGCCATACGCGCCAATAAGTCAAGATTGCTGCCTGTTGTACCAGAGGGAAAACGAATTTGGGCAAGGGCGATATGGCCTTTTAGTACAAGCGTAAAGCGCTCACGCATCTCAGGGCTTGGCTCGCCGATAGGAATGGTTCTGGTAACGTCCGTTGTGCCGTCAACATATTGCCCGCCACTATCTATTAAATATAGAGATCCTGTCTCCAATTTCCGTGTCGTGGCTTTGCTGACGCGGTAATGCACAATAGCTCCATTGGCCCCGGCTCCTGAAATACTCTCAAAGCTAAGATCTTGGAGCAAACCTGTTTTCTGTCGGCAGCTCTCCAGCATTTGAGCGGCGTCTATTTCGTCATATTGCCCGTTTTGGGCCTCTGTATCCAGCCAGTGCAAGAAATGCACAAGTGCGGCACCGTCACGCTTATGCGCCGCTGTCGTGCCTGAGATCTCGGCTGCGTTTTTACACGCCTTAGGCAGTGCAATCGGGTCTTGGGCAGCTATCACATTGGCCCCGATTTCACCGAGCCTGTCAAAATAATAGGCCGCACTTATATTCGGGTCGACCAAGACGGATTTCCCCGCTAGTTTTTCTAGCGCGCCTTCAAGTGCGGCTTCTTCGTAGGAGCTGACTTCATTGCCGAAATGCTGGCGGATGTCATCGGTAAGTTTTTCAGGCTTTATAAACAGATCGACATGGCCGTTATCATCAATAATCAAAGTAGAGAGCGCAAGCGGCGTGCACATCACATCTTTTCCGCGAATATTCAGCAACCAAGCAATAGAGGCGGGTGCGGTAATAAGGGCGGCCTCTGCGCGCTTTTCACGGAGTATTTCCGCGATTTGCGCACGCTTTTCGCTATGGCTTTTCCCGGCAATATTAAGGGGCTGTATCTTAACCGGATGGGCAGGCTCAGCAGGTCTGTCATGCCAGGCCATATCTATAGGATTTAGGGAAACGGGGCGTAATATCCCGCCCGCACTTTGAGTGGCGGTTTTGAGGCGTTTTAAAGCTGCCGGACTATGCAGGCGCGCGTCATAGCCAATTATCTGACCAGATGTGACATTGTTTTTAAGGTAGCTCGCAACGCCGCTTTTTTCCAAACGCTTATATTCAAACAGGCTATTATCCACCTGATCTTCGACTTGCAGCGTATAGCGTCCATCGACAAAAACGGCGGCCTTGTCTTGCGTGACAATGGCGGCACCCGCCGAGCCGGTAAAGCCTGTCGCCCACATAAGGCGTTCATTGCAATCAGGCAGATATTCGTTTTGATACTCGTCTTCATGTGGGATTAAAAACCCGTCCAATCCCATTTCTTCCAAGGACTTACGCAATAAAGGGAGGTTGCGACGCCCATATTCAGGCCCGCCCTGAACTTCGAAATTCTGAAAAGGGGTAAATGTTTTCATCTTGGCTTGTCCTTAATGGCGATCAAGTCCGTACTTGCTAACCGAGCCAGAGGGACGTGACAATTTTTTTCTTAAATTTTCATGACGATCCCAGACTTTCAAACTAGCCAAGGTTAATGCTCTCTTACCATAAGCTATGCAATTATGCATATCTACATGAGCGCGACTGTAGGTTCTGCTTATAGTTAAAAAATGCCATATAGGTTTCATCACAAAGAGACCTGCATTGGGCGGGTCAATATGGAGAGTGAAATGACTACACAGTTTAACGGAACTGAATTTGTCACTGTAGAAACCCGCACATTTGCCCCTACTTTTGAGGGTGCTCAAGCCCGTCGCGAGTCAGATCTATCAAGTGTCATGGGCCGCCGTCATGCCCGTCGCGCCCGTCGCGCTAACCGCGCTCTCTAAGTTAAGCCTCCCCCCTGGGGTTTCTTAGAGTCATATATTGAAGAAAACCCGGCTTTTGCCGGGTTTTTTATTTGCGCCCCACAAGGTTCGTCCAGCCTTCAATAGAAGGGCGCATCTCAATGCTCAGACCTGTTTGTTTGAAATGCTCTGCGACCTTGTGCGATTTCTCATCTAGAATACCCGATAAGATGACATGACCGCCCGGTGTGAGGGCGTTATATATATCACCCGCCATTGCCATAAGGGGTTCGGCCAGAATATTGGCAAAGATAAACTCAAATTGACGACCCGCAAGTGCGCTATCTTGAAAGCCCTCTGAGAGCACTGTTTCTATACGCTCGCTCACATCGTTAATGGTTGCGTTTTCGCGCGTGATGGTAATTGCATCCGGATCAATATCTGTCGCCAGAATCTTGCCGTCAAAAAAACCTGCACTGGCTTTGATGAAGGCTATGGCCAATATGCCCGCCCCGCAGCCTAAATCCAGAGCTGATTGTGGCCGTAGTCCGGCTTTTAGCAGATCATCTAAAGCTAAAAGGCAGCCTTTTGTTGTGCCGTGATGGCCCGTGCCAAAGGCCATGCCGGCCTCTATCTGAATAGGGTAGAGACTGTCAGCTGGTATATTGTCCTTGTCATGGGCGCCGTGCAGACAGAACGGCCCGGCAATCACAGGGGGCAGGCCGCTTTGGCTGCGCGCAACCCAGTCTTCATCATCCAATTGTGTGATAAAGCCTTCCATTTCCTTGGGAATATCCAGTCCTGAAAAACAGGCTTGGGCCTGATCATAAGTTTCAAACAAGGCCTGAATATGCATGGTATCAGGCCCGTCCTCAAAGACAGATATTGCGAGAGGTTCTGACGGAGCGCTTAGATTTTGGGACTCGAACCCAATTTTATCTGACAGATCAAAAATAGTCTGGCTCTGACCACGAATAAACAGGGCGTAGGGACGGGCGGTCACGACGCGTCCAGCTTTGCGATTTTATCAGCTTCTTGAAGGGCTTTTTCTCTGGCTTTTTCCTTGGCTTTTTCTTTGGCTTTTTTCTCGGCCTCTTCTCGCGCCTTTTTCTCGGCTTTCTTTCGAGCTTTCTTTTTAGCCTTCTTTGATTTTTCTTGCGCGTCTAGGGCAGCTTCGCACCCCGTTAAACTCAACTCGCCCGTATTGGCTCCGCAAAGTATGTAGCGCATCAGCTCAGGCTCTTTGGCATGGCCGCTATGGGCCTCTTTGGGATCGACAAAATCGCTGACAAGTGGGATAATTTTATCGGCAAATTCAAGGCGCATATCTATGATTTCAAATCCGATATCTTTAATGATCTGTGCGCGCAGATAGCTATCAAGGGGTGCATTATTGCTTTGATTTTGCCGGATAGAGCGCTTCCAGAGCTGTTCGTAAAAGGGCACAAGCTCATAACTCAGAAAATCATTTAACTCGGACATGGCGATGATTTTCGGTCTATCATGATCTGCGAGTTTCGCTATGGCCGGGGCCCGTGTTTCCGAAATATTGCTTAAGGATAAAAGCGGAATTTGATTTGCGAGCATGTAAGTCTCGGAACCGCGTATCATATCATCATGAATGGTCTCACGGCCGTCAGATAAGGCCTCTTGCATGACATCCAGCGTGATTTTACTGCCAAGACTTTCGGTAATGAAAGCAAATTTACCGGGTTTAATATTACCAAAACTTGCGCGGTTACACAGCGTATCATAGCTTACAACACCGCCTTGCTGGACAAAATTTGTCCCGGCGGCGTCGAGTGCAGCGCTACACATCGCCCCTTTAATGGCTTTTCTTATTTCGGTACCCGCCGAGCCAAGATACATCACCGCATCACTAATGCCGTAATTGATAAAATCATCTTTGAGGATGCGGTTATATTTGCGCCGCAGTCCGGCAATTTCTTTTGAAGTTCCGCGGTTATCGTCTTGGCCGACATGGGAGAACTGAATGTCATCCCAGAAAATATTATCCCAGAAAACGCGGTAGATAACAAATTCCGTATCATCCCGAATGGGCAAGGTCTGCTTGTCCATGCAGACTAATTTATCGAGCTTTAATTGCGAGCCCGGTATCACAGTATCAAATAAGCGCGGCGTGTTACTTTTGATATGGATAAATTCCGGGGTAGTGGCATTGGGGTCATACGGAGCTTCCCCGCATGTTGTGCGGACAAGCCCGTCTGTTGAATCCAGATCATAGGCCTTGGCGATACCGCCTAAAAAGTCACTGGCGAGCTGCTCTTTTGTGCGGTCCTCTGTCCAGCCAATTCCGTGAAGATACATAATGTTTACGCGGCGCTTTTGGCCGTCAATATTATTGGATAAATTCTCAAGCCCCCTAAAGCTGCCCGTATTTATTTCGGGCGAGGCCAGCGTATTAATATGGTGCACCTTGACCCCATTTGAGGTAGTGCTGGCACAGGCGCATAATAGTCCTGTCATAAACAGTAAAATGAAGAGGCGAATATTTTTCATAGCAATAAAATCACGTTTAACAGCGTTCAACAAAGCCGTCTAAGACCTTCTTTTGCCCCGCTTTTTCAAAATTGACAGTTAATTTTGTGCCCTCTGTTGCTTCGATAGACCCGTAGCCAAATTTCTGGTGAAAGATCCGTTCTCCGACTTTAAACGATGATGTTTGTGGGGCTGACTTTTTGCGTTTGGCCCGACCTTCAATTTGGGTAAAACGCTGTGGCGTACGCGCTTTTGGACTATAAGCCTCATCGCGGTTTTTCTGGAAACGTTGCCAGCCGGGCGAGCGGGGTGTGTTGTGTGCGCCGCCGCCCTTAAAGCTGTCTGCAAAGCCTTGCATGCTGGACGCGCCAAAACGGTTTTGATCATAATAGCCCGTCTCGGATTGGGCTTCGACATGCTCGACCGGAAGCTCGTCAATAAAGCGCGAGGGCAGGGAAGATTGCCATGAGCCGTAAACCTGTCGGTTGGCCGCGAAATAAATATTGGCCTGTTCTCTGGCACGCGAAATGCCGACATAGGCCAGACGACGTTCTTCCTCGAGGCCTGCCAGCCCGTTTTCATCGAGTGATTTTTGACTTGGGAAAACCCCTTCTTCCCAACCAGGTAAGAACACCAAAGGAAATTCCAGACCTTTCGCCGAGTGAAGCGTCATAAGGCTGATCTCATCTTCTTGCGGTCCGCGTTCCACATCGAGCACTAAAGAGACATGCTCCATATAAGCCTCTAGCGTATCAAACTCGCCCATGGCCTGAATAAGCTCTTTGAGGTTCTCAAGCCTCCCTGCTGATTTCGCGTCTTTATTATCGCGCCACATTTGTGTGTAACCAGACTCGTCTAAAATACGTTCGGCCATCGCCGTGTGTATCAAGTCCTGACTATCGCGCCGCCAGCGATCAATATCCAGTATGAACGCTTTGAGAGAGGAGCGGGCCTTACCGCGAATTTCGTCGGTTTTGACCAATTCGCGCGTGGCCGTTTCAAGACTGACCCCCATAGACCGCGCCGCCATTTGTAGTTTTTGAACCGATGTCGCACCAATACCGCGTTTGGGGACATTGACGATGCGCTCAAAGGCAAGATCATCTGTGTCTGATTTTAAAACGCGGAGGTAAGCATGGGCATCACGGATTTCGGCGCGCTCGAAAAAGCGAGGCCCGCCAATAACGCGGTAGGGCAGACCCAGCGCGATAAAGCGCTCTTCAAAGCTGCGCATTTGGCGGGACGCCCGCACCAAAATCGCAACATCATTATAGCGTCGTCCGTGGGAGCGCCAATTTTCAATCTCTCCTGAAATCAGCCGTGCTTCGGCAGGCGCGTCCCAGACGCCCGTGACTTTAACCTTCTCCCCGCCGTCAATATCCGTCCAGAGCGTTTTGCCAAGCCTGTCTTGGTTTGTGGAGATCAAGCCAGAGGCCGCCCCTAATATATGGGCTGTTGAGCGGTAATTGCGCTCTAGTTTGACGACTTTGGCACCTGGAAAGTCGGTCTCAAAGCGCAAAATATTATCCACTTCTGCCCCGCGCCACCCATAGATGGATTGATCATCATCCCCGACAACACAAAGATTTTGCAATCCGGCATTCCCCGTATTTTGTGCAAGCAATCTAAGCCACAAATATTGGCAGACATTCGTATCCTGATACTCATCGACAAGAATATAGCGAAATTTTTGATGATATTTTTTCAAAATATCGGGATGTTCGGTAAACAGAGTTATATTGTGCAAAAGCAGATCGCCAAAATCACAGGCGTTTAAGGTTTTGAGCCGTTCTTGATAGATTTTATAAAGTTCGGCGCCTTTACCATCGGCGAATTGAAACGCCTGATTAGTCGAAATTTTATCCGGTTTTAGGCCTTTATTTTTCCAACCATCTATGAGGGCCGCAAGATAGCGCGCCGTCCAGCGTTTTTCGTCTATCCCGGCGGAATTTATCACCTGTTTTAGCAGGCGTATCTGATCATCCGTATCGAGTATTGTAAAACTGGATTTTAATCCCACGAGTTCAGCGTGAATACGCAGGATTTTGGCCGCGATTGAATGAAATGTCCCAAGCCAAGGCAGGCCCTCTACGGCTTGGCCAATAAGCCCGCCCACTCTTTCGCGCATTTCACGCGCGGCCTTATTGGTAAAGGTCACAGATAATATCTGGGAAGGGTAGGCCATGCCTTGGGTGAGGATATGTGCCAAACGGCAGGTCAAAACACGGGTTTTACCTGTGCCTGCACCGGCCAGAACCAAAACGGGGCCTTCTGTGGTCAGAACGGCGTCTGTTTGTTCGGGGTTTAGGCCTTGCAGATAATCTTGGGCCATGCCCCCATCTTGTCCCTGCGCAGGTCTGCCCAGAGGCATGGCTTGTGCCGAAATAGACGACTTTCCGCCAGCCTGCGGGCGCGGCGGTGCGGGATGGAAAGAATCAGCGGGATTAGACATGGTCAGAACATATGTGAAACATAATGTTTTGGCTATAGGGTGATTTGTCTGCGACTGACAAGAGTTACCGATTGTGATCTGTGTTTGAAATTTGTGGAAAATAGTGAGTTATGATAGGATGGCTTATGGTTCGTTTTTTATTGTTTTCATCTATAGGTTTGGTTTTTTCTTTTGGTGTTCAGGCACAGAGCTTATCACCTGCGCCTAATGCCGCGTCTGATAGGCCCGACTCAAGTGAAAAAACAGATGAGATAACTAGCCATGATGAGATAACTAGCCATGAGGCGGAGACTAAAACCGATAATCACGCCGAAAATGATAAGGGCCAAAAACTAGACAGACCGTCATCAGAAGAAGATTTGGATGACTATTTTTCCAAGGCTGAAGATGAGGCTATTTTAGGCTCTATGTGCGAGCCGCCCAAAGACCCAACAGTCTAAACTAGACGTTATATTTTTCTGATTATACGCCGTCCAAAGGGGTAGGGCTTATCCAAATTATTCGGGATTATACGTCGCGGAATTTTGCGCCGTTTTTAACGCCCAGACACGCATATAGGATGCCAGATTTTTACGCGATTTCTCAGCTATTCTTTGATCATCCAATCTTGCAATAAATCCCGCAAATGAGACATCTTTATCGTCAAGATAATCGTCGATTACAGACCAAAATTCGGCTTCAAGCGCAATAGATGTGCGGTGTCCATGTAAGGAGAGTGAGCGCTTTTCCATATCGGTTTGGCTTATTCGCGTTCGGGCTTGGCGGGCGGGTCACAGTCCTCGAGTTTATGACCTTCAACTGTTTTGCGGGTCTTCGCCATTTGGCGCTTATCCGCGAGCTTTTGCGCTTTTGTGCGCCCAAATTTTACTCTATTTTCAGTAGCTTGCGCCTCTTTCTTAGCGCGTGCGATAGCTTTTTTGGCCTTACCGAATTTGATGATGTTCTGATTGTCCGCCATAAATGCTCTGGTAATTAGCGCGGCTTAATCATCAATTCAGGGCGGACTACTTTGTCAAATTCTTTCTCTGTGACAAAGCTGAGCTTAACCGCCTCCTCGCGCAGGGTTGTCCCGTTCTTGTGAGCGGTCTTGGCGACCTTGGTGGCATTGTCATAGCCAATGGTGGGCGCAAGGGCCGTGACCAACATAAGCGAGCGTGAAAGCAGTTCGCCAATCCGGTCTTCATTGGCTGTAATCCCGACCACACATTTATCGGTAAAGGCCATAACACTGTTAGACATTATCTGAATGGACTGGAGCATGTTATAGGCCATGACAGGCTTATAGACATTAAGCTCGAAATGGCCTTGAGAACCCGCCATGCTCATCGTGGTATTATTGCCCATAATTTGCGTACACACCATTGTTAGCGCTTCGCATTGTGTGGGATTGACTTTGCCGGGCATAATAGAGGAGCCGGGCTCATTGGCGGGCAGGGAAATTTCGCCGAGTCCAGAGCGGGGGCCAGAGCCGAGAAAACGAATATCATTTGCGATTTTAAACAGGCTGACCGCGACTGTATTTATCGCCCCGTGGGCAGAGACATAGGCATCATGCGCGGCCAAGGCCTCGAACTTATTAGCTGCAGAGCGAAAGGGAAGTTTGGTATATTTCGCAACTTCAGCAGCAAAGGCACCTGCAAAGCCGGGCTTGGCGTTCAATCCAGTGCCAACGGCGGTTCCGCCCTGGGCGAGGGCGTAGAGCTCTTTTTGGCCGTTTTTGACGCGCTTAATCCCTTTGGCGATCTGGGTGGCATAGCCGGAAAATTCTTGGCCAAGTGTAATCGGGGTCGCGTCTTGGGTATGTGTGCGCCCGATTTTGATAATGGATTTAAAATCCTTGGACTTTTTGTCTAGAGCGGCGTGTAAATGCTCTAGGGCCGGGATAAGCGTATGATAAATTTCTTCTGCCGCTGAAATATGCATGGCGGTCGGGAAAGTATCATTGGAGCTTTGCGAGCGATTGACGTGATCATTGGGGTGAACAGGGTCTTTGGAGCCGATTTTACCACCCAATATCTCGATAGCGCGGTTGGACACCACCTCATTTGCATTCATATTTGATTGCGTGCCGGAACCTGTCTGCCACACAGAAAGTGGAAAATTATCATTTAATTTGCCTTCGGCGACATCCTTGGCGGCCTTGGCAATGGCATTGGCGCGGCGTGTATCGAGGTTTTTAAGCTGTTTATTGGCAAGTGCCGCAGAACGTTTGACAATACCAAGCGCGCGGATAAGCGAGGGCGGCATGGTTTCTGAGCCAATCGGGAAGTTAATCAGGCTTCTGGCAGTTTGTGCGCCGTAATATTTATCCGCCGGCACTTCAAGAGGGCCAAAACTATCGGTTTCCGTTCTTAGGTCAGTCATAATAATAACTCTTTTATGTTTTTCTGTATTAATGCGTAGAGATCAAAAATGAGGTGAGGTAGAACTTTTGGGGCAAGCGGGCGAGTTTATCTCCGCACCTTTAGGCGCTTAGGAAATCATTTCTTTCGGAAGGCGTCTAGGCTTACAACTTTTTCTTCCGTCTTAACCTCATTTTCCTCGC
>CAZNCJ010000068.1:0-12411 GCA_964571595.1 uncultured Caulobacterales bacterium
TCAAAAAAGGCATTATCGACCCTGTGAAAGTTGTCCGCACAGCCCTTATGGACGCCTCCTCTGTGGCTGGTCTTATCTTAACGACTGAGGCCGCTATCGCCGAAGCCCCTAAGAAGGACTCTGGTCCGGCTATGCCTGATATGGGCGGCATGGGCGGTATGGGAGGTATGGGAGGTATGATGTAGGACGTGAGATTTAATCCAGTGGTTTAAATCGCCGTTCTACCGCGAAGGCGAAGGTTTATCTTCGCCGCAGCGGCTTCTCGAACTACCAAATTTAAGGCGGCCTCTTAAAGGGGCCGCCTTTTTATTTGGTAAATCTATTTCCTCCTCACCCCGCACCCCGCACCCCGCCCCTAATGAGACCCCAGCGGCGTAGCGCCCTATTCGACCAAGAGGACGGTTTTTGTATCACTTGCCGAAGTGTTGCTTTGCGAGGATTCGAGGCCAAGGCGCGTAGAGTTGATAATGAAACTATTGGCGACGAGGTTCATTTTATAACTGCGCAGTGAAGAGCCGCTATTAAAGATCACGCCACGACTTGGCAGATACATGACGCCTTCAAATTCAAAGCCTCAATTATCATTTAGTATGAATTGAGAGTTTGGCAAATTTGGGGCCTCTGTCATAAAGGCGCCCGCATATGGCCCGCTCGTCGGGGCGGTGAAGCTGGCTTCTACGCCGCTATTGAACTGGATTTTAGAGCTATCGGCATAATAAAAGGTCACGCCTGTGCCGCTCCAGTTTCCACCATTTACATTCCACCCGCCATTTCTGATAACATAAAGCCCCGGCTCGAAGGTCACATTCGCGCCGCCATTATTGAAATTATGCCAGCCACAATAAACCCCGGGCGACATGGTCATATGATTGCTATTATAATTCCCGCTATTGAAGTCGCAGCTCGATGAAGATGGCACAGGATATTTATTCGCAAAAGGGTCCGCTGGCACCGCGCAATTCGTATCCAGATTAGGCACTGATGACCCTGAATTATTTATAATATTATGGCCAGCCACACAAATCTCTTCTGCCTCTATATTCGTGCCGCCATTTACTATAATGGCTGGCGTGCGTGTGGAATGGACTTGCACTTTGCATTCAGGGGCCATGAGATTAGCCCCGCTATTGAACAACAATCCCGGATTAGCCGTCTCGCTTAGCGCGATAATACAGGGCGCGTCTTCAGTGGCAGCCCCTATTTGCGCAATGCTCTTACCTGAAATCCGCATGATATCCTTATTGAGCAATCCTGCAAAGAAGAGCGGGACATTCCCCGAAGCTGTCCCAACAATCTGATTGCCATCAATATTAAACTCGACAGAAATGGACTCAATATTGGCCTCCTGTCTTGCGATATTATTGTTAAATAAGAGGGTGTTTTTTGCCTTGAAATCAGATTGATCAGAAATTCTGGCGGCATATAATGTGGCATTATCAAGCACATCTTGCAGGCTTTTATCCATAGATTGCGCCCGCGAGCTTTCAAGTGCGACGGCAGCCACAGCCCCAATCACACCCACAGACAAAGCGGCTATAACAGAGAAATTCCCAGCTTCAGATTCCCAAAATTTACGTATCATAGGTTGCGCCCCTGATGTTTTATATTTTCAGCTGATTAACTGAAATTTTTAAACCTCGCCTTAAAGAGCGTGGTTAAAATTTATATAATTTTGACTTAAATATAGGGAATATAAGCCTTTTTTAGCCCGCGGATTTTAAGGATTTAGACCACATCGAAACAGGTTAAATCACTGTTTTTAATGTAATAAATTTCACCCAACACCCTTGCGAGAAAAAAACACACGTCACTTTACGCCTTTATTCGCCTTCGGATTTGCTTTCGCCCGTGGGAAGGTAAGTTTCGCGCACAGCCCCGTCCAACTCTCTTGGCCTTTAAGGGCGGGGCTTGTCTGGGTGGTTACCACCCCGCCTTTTACCTTCTTGACGCTGGGCGTCAGCATGGGCGCGGCGCGTTTAAAGCCCTCAGAGAGGTCAAATTCGGCATTATGTAAATCGGCAATCGCGTCCACCATAGCCAGCCCTAGCCCGCTACCCGGCAAGGTACGGCTCTGGTCAAGGCGGACAAAGCGGTCCTTGACGCGCTGGCGGTCCGCTTCGGGGATACCCGGCCCGTCATCTGTCACGCTAATCTGTGTACGTCCAGATTTACCGCGCTTAAGGCTAAGCGTAATCCGCCCCCCTTTCGGGGTATATTTAATCGCATTTTCAACCAGATTGGAGACAGCCTGCGAGATCAGCCCCCTATCGGCCAATATATGCGAGCCCCCGGCTATTTTGGCGCTAAACTCCAAACCGGCCTCATCACAGGCAGGCTCGTAAAGCTCGGCTATATCGTCTAAAATGGGTTTGGGGTCGACCAGAACAAGCAGTTCACGTCGCTCTCCGGCTTCCAGTCGGGCAATACGTAAAACGGAATCAAATGTGCGCAATAATTCCCCTGCATCATCAGCAGCCGCGTAAAGCACATCACTCGAGGTCGGGTCTTTAATCTCGGCGGCGGCACTATCAAGACGGGTACGCAGGCGGGTTAAGGGCGAGCGCAGATCATGGGCGATACTATCGCCAGCATAGCGCATAGCTTTCATCAGGCGGTCAATATGATCCAGCATGGAATTTAGATGCTCAGCTAGAAGATCAAGCTCGTCCTCTGAATAATTACGCGGGGCGCGGCGGTCCAAATGCCCTGCCCGGACATCTGTAGCCAGCCTGTTAAAGTCCTCCACCCGGCGCGAGAAACGGCGCGAGACATACCAGCCAGACAGCAAGCCGAGTGCGAGGGCCAAAAGCGCGGAGGTGAGAATGGCCGTTCTGATACGTTCGGCATTTCGCATGGTTGGCTCGACATCACGCCCGACGATTAGCACACCTGCGACTTTGTCCTCGATTTTCAAAGGCGTGGCAATGGCGCGCGAGCGGCGCGCTTGTAAGTCTGAGGCTTCGCTATCGCGGTAAGTCAGCTCGAACTCAACAGTGCGGTAATCACTACCAAAACGGTTTTGCAATATGCCGACGCGCGGCTTGTTCTCGGCTTCGGGGAATTCATTGATATTACCAGAGAGAATGGGCGGGCCGTTAAAATTCGCGGCCCGAAAAAGGTAGAGCCCCTCACCCGATGTCATTCGCAAAATAACTTCGCCCTGAACCGCAATCGGGCCTTTATCCTTATATAAGGTCTCCAGCTCGCCAATTTCCGTCAATATGTCATTATCAACGCGCTGGAGTTCAGAAACGACAGTCGCGTAATAGACATAGCTCAGCGAGACAATAGAAGAAACTACAAACAGGCTGGCCGCCAAAAGCGTCAGCCTGAATAGAGTGTTTCTATATAGTTTTTTAAGCGCCTCTATCATAGCGAACTTAAGCTAGGACGCCTGCCCGTCAGCTGCAAGTCTTTAAGGACAAAGCTAGACCTGCAAGCGATAACCTGCACCGCGCACAGTGTGTAATAAGGGGACTTCAAACTCCTTATCAATTTTGCCGCGCAGTCGTGAAATATGGACGTCAATGACATTTGTCTGGGGGTCAAAGTGATAATCCCAAACTTTTTCAAGTAACATAGTCCGTGTCACAACGCGTCCCGAATGACGCATCAGACATTCCAGCAGGCGAAATTCACGCGGCTGCAAGAGCACATTTTTACCCGCACGTTTCACAGTGCGCGCCAAAAGATCCATTTCCAGATCTCCGACCTTGAGCTTGGTCACTGCCGCACTTGGATCAGACCGACGCCCAATCGCTTCGACGCGGGCCAGAAGCTCGGTAAAAGAATAAGGCTTGGCCAGATAATCATCGCCACCAGCGCGCAGACCTTCTACTTTCTGGTCGACCTCGCCTAGCGCAGATAAAATCAATACGGGCGTAGAATCGCCGTCCTCGCGCAAAGCACCCAATAGCTCCAAACCGTCCAGTTTAGGCAACATACGGTCCAGAATTAAAGCATCATAATCTGCTGAGCGGGCCATTTCGAGGCCAAGATCACCATCAGGGGCCAAATCCACCACATGGCCGGCCTCCATTAAGCCTTTACGGACAAAATCTGCTGCAACCTCATCGTCCTCAACGACTAAAATTCTCATATATGTCTCCTATATCCATTTATGGCTGGGTCGAAACCAGCCGAATGTCTTTGTTAGGCAAAGGGTAAAGAGACAAAGCTCTCTCCGCCATTTGTAAGCCTAACTTTTAACGTCAGTGATGAATGCCCTGCCCGTTTGGCCTTATTGACCATATTGCGAAACTGGCTGACACTCGGAATGGGCTGGTGATCTGCTTCTAGCAATACCATGCCCGCTTTTATCCCCTTTAAGTCTGCCTGAGAGCCGGGCGATACGTTTTCAACGTAAACACCGACCTGATCAGGTGACATTCCAATCGAGTCCCGAAAGGTTGCGCTTAGATCCACAAGCGACAAACCGGCTCCCACGCTCTCATTACTGCGCGGGCCCTCAGGGGCGGCGCTCGATTCTGAGGCGACAGCCGCAGACACACTGCTTTCGACAACATCCTTTTCAGGACGTTCTTCAATCTTGATTTCAATGGTTTGTGAGACCTCTTCACGCTCAATAATCATTCTGATCAAATCACCCGGACGCGCCCGTCCAATAAGGCGGGTGGCCTCCACCGAGTTCAGCACAGCTTGTCCGTTAATGTTCAGAATAATATCATCAACCAGAAGTCCGTTTTTCTCCGCCGGACCGCCCGCAAACAGGCTGTGTATCGTCGCGCCCGCCCGGTAAATCCCTTCTTCATTATCAAGTGTATATTCAGCCGTACGCAGACCCGCGCCTAACCAACCACGGCGCACACGTCCGTCACGGCGTAAGGCCACAATAACTTCTTCGGCCGTATAATGGGGTATGGCAAAGGCAATACCGACACTCGCACCCGTCGGAGAATAAATCGCTGAGTTAACCCCGACAACTTCGCCTTTGGGGTTAAATAACGGCCCGCCCGAATTACCCGTATTTATCGTGGCATCCGTCTGGATATAATCGACATAAGAGCCACTATCCACACTGTCGCGACCAATAGCGGAAATAATACCCAAGCTGGTGGACTGTCCGATACCAAAGGGATTACCAATGGCGATAACATAATCACCAATACGAATTTTCTCACCGTGATAAAACGGAACTGTCGGGAAATTACGCTTATGATCAATTTGCAAAAGTGCCAGATCGGTTTCAGCATCCGTGCCCATAATATTTGCCGGAAGCGACTCGCCATTATTAAACTCTATCGCGATATTATCTCCGCCCTCAATGACGTGATAATTTGTCACCACCTCACCCTTGGGTGAAATAATAAATCCCGAGCCTTGGCCTAATGTCGTGGTTTCACCTGAATCGGTTGTGACTTTAATATTGACCACAGCCGGGCTGATACGTTCGACAAGATCGGCCAGTGATTCCGGCTGGCCTACGGATAATATAGGACTGCGCGTGGTCGGCACGGTTTGAGCCTGTTGGGGTTGCTGGGCCTGTTGCGGGGCTTGTTGTAATTGAGTAAACTGTAAGCGCGTTTGCGGGAGTTCGGACTGTGTGGGTACAGTTTCAGACGTGATTGGCTGAGAAGGCGCGGTTTGGGCGGTGGCAAAATGCGAAAGCCCACAAAACAAAGCCAGCCCAAGGCAAGCCTTTTTTGTGAAATGCACGGGCATTTCTAAATTATGTTTTTCAATTAAAAATACGGGCACACATATCTCCGTCAGTAAAAGCAAGTTTGCAGGCTTACATATATCGTAATCATGTCCAAATCATGACAAAAATGTCATAATTCTGCGTCAGGAGATTTTTTCAAAAATAATCAGCCTATTTTCTTTAGGCATCTCTATCCGCTTGGACATATTAAAACCCGCATCTGCAAATATATGCTTAACAGATGATAAATTTCTGACCCCCCATGCAGGATTTCTGGCTTTTAGATTCGCATCAAATCTGAGATTAGATTCCGCCGTGAGATCACCCTCATGAAATGGGCCGTAAAGCGCCGCAAATGCACCGGGTTTTAGAAGGCTTTTCGCACCGTCCACTAACCCCAAACAGGCCTCCCACGGCGCGATATGGATCATATTTGCGCAATAGATCATATCATATGATGTTACGGGCAGGCCTTCTGCCCACCCTTCTTTGCAAACATCAATATCCAGCGAGGCTAACATATTACCCGCACCGTTTAGCTGGCAATCCTGCGCCCATGCCAATTGGCTGGCACGTGATTCACTGTCAGGGTCACTGGTTTGCCAGATTATATCGGGCCGCTCTGTGCACATATGATAGCCATGCTCCCCCGTCCCAGAAGCTATCTCTAATATGCGCGCTGATTTTTTTATAAAAGGCTGCAAGGCTTGAGAAATGGGACCTTTATTTCGTTCTGCGGACGGGGAATATCGCTTAGCCCCTTCTTGCGTACGGGTTTCCAAATGGATCGGATCTTTTGGCATATCGGCTCTTTAAGGCTTTGATTTTATAGGTTTATGATTGAGGAAGGCCCAGACGACCCGGCAAGGTAATTTCTGCCGACAAACCGCCCAAATCGGATTTCTTTAAAACAAATTCGCCTTTATAGGCTTTGGCCAAATCCCCGACAATAGAAAGGCCGAACCCTGTACCTGGTTTGGTTTCGTCCAGTCTTATCCCGCGTTGAATGGCTTGCTCATATTGCGCGTCAGTGAGCCCCTTCCCGTCATCTTCGACGGTTATTCTTAGCCGCGTATTATCGTCTTGGAGAATATGCGCCCTCACCCGCACAGTGGATTTGCACCATTTACAGGCATTATCCATCAGATTGCCGATAAGCTCATCAAGGTCGCGTTTTTCACCCCGAAAGACGACACCTTCTTGCAAACCTATGTCGAAATCTATGTCACGATTTCCGTAAATACGCGCGAGCGTACGCTTCATAGGTTCCACAACGTCTGAAACAGATGTCACTGCGCCGATCATTTGCCCGCGAGCGGCGGCCCGCGCCCTTTGTAAATGATGGTCGACCTGATTTTTCATAATATCAGACTGACGGCCAACAATTTCCGCCAAAGTTTCGGTACCCGTTGCGCTTTTCTTAAAGAGTTTAGACGCTTTTCTGTTTGTTTTGGCGCGGTCTGATTCGTTGACCAAAACGGCCAGAGGCGTTTTGAGGGCATGAGCGAGATTGCCGACATGTGTGCGCGCCCTGTCCACAACATCCCGATTATGGGCGATTAATGTGTTAAGCTCGCGCGCCAGAGGCTGGATTTCTGATGGGTAATCCCCCGCTACATCCGTTCTTAAGCCTTCCCTCACGCCGATGACTTCATCTCGCAGATCAAAGATTGGCTTAAGCCCCACACGCACCTGCGTATATATCCCGATCACAAGACCCAAAGACAGCAGAGATAATAGCGCCGTAGCAATATAGCCAAATCGGCGAATGGTTTTACGGGCAGGTCGTCTATCCGCGGCGGCGATAATAACAACGGGGCGCTCATTCATATTGGGGAAAATCACGGACCGCGCCACAAGGCGCAATGTCTCGTTCTCATCAGGTCCGTCCGCATAGGCGCGAATATCTTCACCCAGATGCGTCATAATATGATCACTCACATCAGGGGAGAGCTGTAAGGCCTCACCCGACAGGGAGCGCGAGGTTTTCAGCACATCAATCTCGCCAGTGGCTTTCAAAAAGCCGATAAGCCAATAACGCCCTGATAATGCCCGTTGATAGCGCGGGTCTACAGGTTCAATAATCAGACTTAATGGCTCAGAATTTTTATCCAGACTTTTATCCAGACTTTCATTCAGCGCAAAACTGTCCTCGCGACCATCCGGGTCGATTTGCACAGGCACTTCGGTTTGAACATTGGCGATTAAGGATGTCACCGCGCTTTCAAGCGGGTCGTCAAAAAGCCTGAGGGTCGAGCTTTGATAGAGCCAGATTAAAATAGCCGCGCATATACCCAATATGGGTAAGGTCCAGAGGGCTGAACTGCGCACAAGGCGCAAGACAAGAGAGGGGTGACGCTTTTGGATCTGCCCCTGATCTGCGCGCATTAGGCAGTGGCGGTTTTCGGATCAACCAGTCGGTAACCCAAGCCGCGTACAGTCTCTATTCTATCAACGCCGAGTTTCTTTCTTAAGCGTCCGACAAAGACTTCAATCGTGTTGGAATCGCGGTCAAAATCCTGATCATAAATATGCTCAACCAATTCTGTGCGCGAAATCACTCGCCCATTATGGGTCGCCATATAGCTCAGAATTCTAAACTCATGCGAGGTTAATTTGATCGGTTGACCGTCAACAAAAGCGCGAGCCGCCCGATTATCAACCAATAAAGCGCCGATCTCCAGACTATCCGTTGTATGACCGGCCGAGCGGCGCATGAGGGCGCGTAGGCGGGCCAGTAATTCTTCAGTGTGAAACGGCTTGGTGAGATAATCATCCGCCCCAGCATCAAAGCCGGAGACCTTTTCGCTCCACTGATTACGGGCTGTGAGAATAATAACCGGGAATTTTTTACCGTCAGCACGCCATTTTTGTAAAATGCTCACACCGTCAATTTGCGGCAATCCCAAATCCAGCACTACCGCATCATAAGGTTCTGTATCGCCTAGATAGTGACCTTCCTCACCGTCATTGGCCGTATCTACGGCATAACCATTATCTTTAAGAACTTCTGAAAGTTGCCGGGACAAGTCCGGGTCATCTTCGACTACCAAAATCCGCATAACTACCTCGAATCCGCTAATATTTGCGGACTAACCTTTGACTCGTCCTGTCGCGGCGTCAATAAAAACATCTAAGACATGACCATCTTTTCTTTGCAAGCGTACGCGATAAACGCCCTGACTTGGAAAAACATCAAGAACTTTGGCCTTCGGATATTTCTTTTTGGCGATTGATTTTGCCATACGCACAGAAATACGTTTTTGTGCATATCTGACAATCTGGTTCTGGCCGCCATATTGATAGTTTGGAGCCTGACCATATTGGGCCTGCGCATAAGGGCTCTGCTTATAGTGTTTTGTATGTGCTTTATACGGCTTTGCAGACGCAGATAAGGGTATTAAAACAGGCACAACAAAAAGGCTCAAACATAAGCCAGTCAGCCGTTTTTGACGGCTCTTTTTGCGCTGTGGTTTCCCATTAATATTCATCATGCCCCATCTCTATTTCATCGCCCCTGAACTTAAGCTGAATATGCTATTCATTTTGCGATAATTTTTTATGACCCGTCAGTCATACCCTTTCTGGGGTCAAAATTATCACTTTTTGTGTGTAATTTCGCCCATTTCAGTAGTTCTGGTGCGGATTTATCCTCCAAAACAATTTGCGGACTGACCAATAAATCACCGCCTTTAATGCCTTTTCCGCGTAGGCGCAGGGTTGTTCCGCTATTTGTACCCGCCGGAATATTTAACTGCACATGGCCTTCGGGCATGGAAATTTTAATTTTGGCGCCTAATAAAGCTTCTTGAAGGGAAATGGGTAATTTGAGGCGTAAATTCTGGCCTTCGCGCTGGAAATATTTGTCTTTTAGAACCTCTATTTCCACCTTGGCATCGCCCGGCGCACCGCCATTAACCCCGCTTGCCCCTAATCCGCGCACACGCAATGTTTTGCCATCATCAATGGCTTTCGGGATTTTTACACTAAAACTTTTACCGTCCCGTCCCTTAATCTTACGGCTGCCGCCTTTTAAAGCTTCAAACAAGCTGAGCTTGACGCGGTAACGAATATCCTTGCCCTTTTTAGGCTGGGGACCCATGCCCCCCATACCGCCACTCATACCCCCGCCCATAGAGCCCATTTGCATACCAAAGAGGGATTGCAGCAAATCATTCATATCATTGCCGCCCATAGCCCCCATGGGGCCTTGGCCACCCCCGCGCCCACGTCTTTGATTAAAACCACCAAAGCCGCCTGCCCCAAATCCGCCAGCGCCAAAGGGGCTGCGTTGCTGGCCTGTACCGTCTATCTGGCCGCGGTCATATTGCGCTTTGAGTTTTTTGTCTGAGAGAAGCGTATAGGCCGCCGAAATTTCTTTGAACTTCTCGGCCACTTTTTCATTACCCTGATTGACATCAGGATGATATTTCTTGGCCAATTTGCGATAGGCTTTGCTAATATCATCAGACGACGCTGATTTTGTCAGGCCCAGTAATTTATAGGGGTCTTTTGCCACGCAACATCCTTTCAGATGTTATGTAGGCCAAGCTGGGGGGATTTCAAGACAAAGCTGACGAGCAGCAAGTCAAATATCCACCCGCACTTCCGCCCCGAAGCCGTAAAGCTCTGAGCCTTGGGCAATCGTGACATAATAGGCCATAGCCAGTGTCGTATGGGCCCCGCCGCTTAGCTCAAGCCGAGATGTGTCCGTCTCAAATCCTTCCAGCAAATCTCCGTCCTTGAAAAGCTGCACGCGGTAAAACTCTCTTGTTTCGGAAAGAGGGACATCTAGAGCGGCCCAATTATCCCCGCCAAGACGTGTGCGGCGTATCCAAGACAGGTTCGAGCTTGTCTCTCCTATGGCCAGTTTTACATGCACAGGTGAGAGCGGGCGAAGCTGGCGGGCCCGATAGGTAAAATCAAAAGGCAGGGCATTGCGTCTGGCGATCTGACTGTTAAGGAAAATGATTTGGTCGATAAAATCATGGGCGATGTCATAGGTTTCAAGCCCTGTATAAAGCGCCACACAGCGTGCCCCTTCGGCGATAATGTCTACCATTTCTGCCTCACTGCCACCCTGCCCGCGTAATAACCGGCTAAAGCGGTAAGTGTTGGGCGCAATAAGCTCAATATTTTGAGCTTGTAAAATCTCCCAGCCCAGCGGCGTTTCAACAGCAAAATAATTCGCCCCCGAGAACAAATTATCTTGTGTGACAGATGAGAACTTTCCTGTTTCAAATCTGGCGTCGAAATGATTGGCCCGGTCAAATCGCCCGACAGGCCCGCGCGCAAGAGGTGCGGTGAGATAACCCGTCCGAGCTGAGCGCGACAAAGTAAGCCGAGATGTATTAACACCGCCCGGTTGTGATGAGATATTCACAGTAGAAAACGGGCTGGCATTTGCGCCCAGATACGGGCCTTGGCGTTCAGCCTCACCGTTAATATGGGGTATGTCCAAGACCAACATATCAGGTGCGCTAAACCAGATAGGCTGCGTCGCTTGTATGGGTCTTAATCCAGAGACAAGTCCTCCTGTCCCCGTCGCACCTAACTGTTGGGCATCTGCCGCAAGCCCGCCTTGCCTGACCACCCGACTGGCCTCAACGGAAAGGGCCTGTAGCCCGTCAATAGAGGTAACCTGCCAGAGGGGTTTGTCGCCAGTTGTATCATCAACCGCGGAAGCCGTGACGTTTGGCAAGCTGATAATATCGCCGACTTCCAGTTTCATATCTGAGCCGCGCAGACTAAAGTTAACCGACTGATCGCCTGCTAGGTTTTCGCGCAAAACACGTTCCGCGATAGATTTAGCAAAACCATGTCCCAATACGATAGGGACATTAATGTCCAACACCCTTACCGTTTCTGCGGCCTGATCGCGCGCTGAGACAGAGCCAAGCTGAAAATCCCGCGCCCCGTCAATAAAATGCAGCCTGACATCTTTTAGGCGCAGGGCGCTATCAGCCTTGCTATATTGTATCTCGCCAATATTGGAGGCAGCAATATCATCAGAGGCGATAGTGACCCGGTCTTCTGCAAAACTGGAAATGATAAAATTCTTCGCAATTCAGGTTCATCAATAACTCCGCTGTCTGTTCTTATTATGATACCGAGAGCAAAAGATTCTTTATTTTCACCTTTACGGACAAACTCTAGAAGAACACCGGCCTGAGAACCAACCTCGAAACCACAAGACACAACTCTACGAGGTTGCGTCTTTGGGGCTAATACCCCTGATGGTAATTCCCATATTCTTGCAGCCCTATATATTTCGGGGTGTAGAGAAATTAACTTCCTGAACGATCTGTATGTTAACGATGCGGTATCATCTAATATTTCTGTTGCAGGATGTAGTTCTTCAAGACGTTTAACTTCAGTCTTCATATCAAAGAGGGTTTTTCTCTTTCCTGCAACATATTGCATGCGATGTGGGGCTTTTTTTTTAATTGGAAGAGCGGGACCAAAAACAACACCTGGGCCACCTACTCCACCTCTATCCGATGAAGAAACCTTTGAGATCATATTGACTGTAACATCGCCTTCCGTCTGTCTTCCAGGTTTTGTTTCTTTCGGATCTTTGGGTCTCATTCGTCGAATTTTGACTCCAGTTATATTTGGAAAAACATCTACAATATCATTTTGCGAGCGCCTTCTGAATTTAGGGCCTGATGGATTGTAACCTCCCCCTGATAGTTCAGCATCGCTCAGATCATTTTTAGATCTTTTCTTATTCCCTGTCTCAGGGTCAG
>CAZNCJ010000069.1:0-12347 GCA_964571595.1 uncultured Caulobacterales bacterium
ATTATCCACCGACCTCAATACGGACGGCATTTTAAGGCTGACTTTAAATGATAATACACGGCGAAATGCCTTATCTGAAGCGATGTTGGAAGCGCTGACAGCTCAGATGACTAAAGCGTCAGATACGACCTCAATCAGAGTCGTTGTGCTTGCAGCCCAAGGCCCGGCTTTTAGTGCAGGCCATGACCTCAAAGAATTGAGCGCACACCGGACGGGGCCTGATGGGGGGCGAGACTACTTCACCCATATAATGAATAAGTGCTCAAATCTGATGACGGAAATTGTCGCCTGCTCCAAACCGATTATAGCCGAAGTATCAGGTGTCGCGACAGCTGCGGGGTGCCAAGTAGTGGCCAGTTGCGATTTAGCCGTAGCCGCTCAAACGGCCCGCTTTAGTACACCGGGTGTGCATATTGGACTTTTTTGTTCAACACCCATGGTGGCTTTATCGCGCAATGTCTCGCGCAAACATGCCATGGAAATGTTGCTAACCGGCGATATGGTCAGCGCCGCGCGAGCTTGTGAAATTGGCTTGGTCAATAGGGTTGTCCCAGAAACAGAACTTACAAGCGAAACCATGAAGCTTGCCCAACAGGTCGCCTCTAAGTCTAGCCATACAATCGCTATTGGAAAGCGGGCCTTTTACGAGCAGGCGCAAATGGATTTATCACAAGCCTATGCCTATGCTTCACAGGTTATGGTGGAGAACATGCTGACACGCGACGCGCAAGAAGGCATTGGTGCCTTTACCGAGAAACGCAAACCAAAATGGCAGGATAGCTAGCTCTGACTAAGAAAAAGCAGGCATGACCTCGTTGAGAAACCTGTCCAGACCTTCTTGTTTTCTTTGTGCGCTCATGCCGCTATCAATCCAGTAAGAAAACTCGTCATAGCCGAGGTCTTCATAGCGCTTGATTTTATCTATTACGTCTTGGGCAGTGCCTATTGTGAGGTCACGTCTTAGATTTTCTGGTGACATCATTTTGTTGGCCGCAATCTCATCTGGGGTGAGGGGTTCTATTAAAGCTTGAGAGACGGGGCGGTTATTTTGGAACCATGCGCCGAAATAATTAAAATAAGTGCTCAAAGTTTGTGTTGCCGCCTCGAGCTGATCACTGTCTTTGGCAACATAACAATGATGCAGGAGCATAATTTTGGGACGCTTGCCATCATAGACATCGCAGGCCTCATTAAATTTTCCCATGAGGTCTGTTATTTCTTTTATCCCGTTCCAGAGCGGAGTGCATTGTATGTTAAAGCCGTTCTGGACCCCAAAAATATGGCTATTAATATCGCGTGCTGCAATCCAGATGGGCGGGCCGTCTTTCTGGATAGGTTTTGGTGAAGAGGTGGTGGAAGGGAATTGAAAAAACTCTCCCTCATGTTCGCAATCTCCTTGCCATAGGCGCGGCAAGAGAGGAGCAATTTCGCGCATGCGCTGTCCGGCTTCCCACGGATCAAGGCCCGGCATGAGGCGCTCATATTCAAAAGAATAAGCCCCGCGCGCAATACCCAGCTCTAGGCGTCCCTTCGTCATGAGGTCCGTCATGGCGGCTTCGCCCGCGAGCTTTATAGGATGCCAGAACGGGGCGACAACCGTACCCGTTCCAAGCCTGACATTGCGTGTATGCCGTGCAAGATCTGTGATTGTCAAAAAGGGATTAGGCGCGATTGTAAATTCCATTGCGTGGTGCTCGCCAGTCCAAATCGTGCGCATGCCGCCTTCATCTGCCATTGTGCAAAGCTGCAAAAACTCTTCGTAAAGTACTTCATGGGACTGTTCAGGTCTCAGTCTTTCCATATGTGCAAATAGTGAAAACTCCATTCCTTGACCTTTGTATCTCGCTCACTCTCATATCTTGAATGATAATTTGTAGATTAAAATATCACATTATTTCAATTCAGCTGCTTAGAAATTTCGCTTCAAAACCATTAAATTGTCTAATGATAGGCCATTATCTTCTGTCGCGCAGCCTCTCTCATATTAGTCTGGCTTTTGAGATGTGAAAGATAACATCATATTAATGTGATTGAGAGTGTACTGATCGTGTACGGCGCATATATGGTAATATTATGTGAAATGACCTATATCAGATTCTAGTTTAGTACGGTTTATAGACTGAAGGTTTTGGTAATTAAGATGACCCGAATAGGTATAAAATCAGCATTGGTAGTGATACCCGTATTAATGATGGCGTCGTCATTACATGCCGCTGAACCCGTCACCCAGCCTGTCATAAATTCAGCGCCAGAGCTTATGCGTTCTTATGTGCCTGCAGGCGTGGATGCTGACATTCCGCAATCGCTTCATAGTGATCAGGCTACTCTTATTTCAGTTACGAATAACCCAAATAATGCTCTAGCAAATTTCAATGTCACTAAAGCGGCTATGTGTGCAATGGAGCTTATGCCCGCTGCGCGTAATATTTTTTACGCGGTATCCCCAAAGGTTGATACAGACTCAAACCTACGTAAGCTCATCAAGAAAGAGGTCAAGCCGAAAGTTTTTTCAGGCAAGCTGAGTGTTAAAAGCGCTAAAAAGAGCGCGGAAGAGGCCAGTATTTGTTTAAAACTTTTGAAAAATAGAGATCAGAACTTATAAAAGAGCACGTGGTTATAGATAGCTCTATGGCTTTGTTAATTATGTCAAAACTGTTTTTTGGTATAGGGCGGACATGTCATTCTTTGTCAGTCATCGCATAAAGGCAAAAATCCTACGGGCCTGTCTGCTTGCCTCTTTGGGCCTATCAGCCTGCAGTACAACGCCGCCTGTCGTGCGTACAACCACTCCCAACCTCACTGCAGATGTCTATGATCCAATCGAAGGGTTTAATCGGGGCGTCTATAAATTTAATGAGGGGGCAGATAAGTTTATTATAAGCCCGCTGGCCAATATTTACGATTTTATATTGCCCAAATTTGCCCGTAAGGGCGTGACGAATGTAGCTCGTAATCTGAGCGAGCCGCTGATTTTTGCCAATGAAGTTTTACAGCTCGACCTTAATGACGCCGCAGATAGTTTGGGACGCTTTGCGTTTAATTCGACGGTAGGTATTGGCGGTCTGATCGATGTCGTTGAGAAAGATCAGGGTATATCCCAGCAAAGAGAAGATTTTGGCCAAACTCTGGCCACTTACGGCGTGCCTTCAGGCCCGTACATTGTCTTGCCCCTCTTAGGGCCGTCTTCCGTGCGTGATGCGGTAGGCCGGATTGGCGACGGGCTGACCAATCCTGTACGTTGGATTAATTTTAACGGCGATCAGAGCTTACAGATTGGACGCCGCGTGGCAAAGGGGCTGGATTCGCGCCTAAAGGCCGAACCCTTTCTTGAAAATGTGCGCACATCTGCCGATCCCTATGTGAACCTGCGCGGTCTCTATACACAAAACCGTCTCAACAATATCCATGAAGATGCAGATCCGTTTGACGGTTTTGCTGATATTGATGAGGGTTTCGAAGATGATGACGGGTTTGCGGATTTCGAATAATCTCTTCAAGGCGCATTGGTTATAATCCTGCGTTGATCTAGGGCGCTTAAAAGGCGATAGAGAGAGAATGCAAACAGCTAAAAGCCATAATCCCAAAATTGAAGCCTTGCTTTCGGGCTATATGCGCTTTGCCCGAAAGTTCAGGGTGTTTGTGATTTTGTTTTGGTGTATCTGCGCGGCTATCGGGGCGTGGTTGAGCGCTTCCCATTTAGGGATTAATACTGACACGAGTGATATGATTGATGCGCGCGTGCCTTACCGCGTGGCGCAAGCAGAATTTGAAGAGGCCTTTCCGGATATCAATAATCAGATATTGGTGATTATCCGCGCCCCGACACCGGATGGTTTGAGCATATTTAGCGCTGCCATGTCAGAGGCTTTGCGAAAATCTGAACTTACCAAAGCTGTGAGCCATCCGCCTTCTGATCCTTTTTTTGAGAAAAACGGCTTGTTATATCTCGAGACCCAAGCGCTTGAAGACCAGCTCGCGCAACTCACAGAGGCCGCCCCGCTTATTGAGCGCTTAACTCTCAGCCCGAAAATAGAAACATTATTTGAAACGCTGGCCCAAATGGCAGAGCGCGATAAGTTGCCTGAGACGGCAGAGCCCTTATGGCGGGCGGTCGCTGAAACTTTAAAAGCAAATCAAGACGGGCGCAGCCAGCCTTTTTCGTGGCAGAAAGCCTTTAGCGCTGAGGGGGAAGAGATTTACCAAACGGTGATTGTCATTGATCCCGTTCTGGATCATTCACGCATCAGACCGGCTGCCCCTATTCAAGAGCTGATAGACAAATTGGGTAAAGAAAATCTGGAGCTTACGCAAATAGACGCGCAACTCCATGTGACGGGAAATCCGGTATTGCGCTCAGATGAGCTTAAAAGTGTCAGTCAGGGCATAGGGCTGGCCTTCGGGATTTCCTTTATCATTGTCGGGATTATTTTAACGCTGGCCTTGCGATCACCTTTATTAGTCGGATGTGTGCTCTTATCGCTTATTTTGTCGATTGTGATGACTGCAGGTCTGGCGGCGTTGATTTTTGGCGAGCTTAATCTCGTCTCTGTCGCCTTTACAGTTTTGATGGTGGGCTTGGGTGTTGATTTTGCCATTCATCTTTTAATGCACCTCCAAAGCAAAAGACGGGCGGGCTTGTCAGTACCCGCCGCTTTTCACCAAACTTCGCGCGGTATCGGAACCGCTTTGGTTTTAACCGCACCTTCAACGGCTCTGGCTTTCTTGGCTTTTGTGCCGACAAAATTTGTTGGTATCTCCCAACTCGGCGTCGTCGCCGCTATTGGGGTGAGTATCGCTTTTCTTGTCGCGACCAGCCTCTTGCCGGCTATCTTTTCTTTCCTGCCCGCGACGAACGGGGAGGCTAAAAAAGTTTCACAGGGAAAGATGCCAAGCCTTAGCTCCACACTGCGTAACCGCATGGCGATAGGGTTGATAGGGCTTGGGCTATGTGCCTTGGCTCTTATGCCACAAGCAAGATTTGACGCTGACCCTATGGCCCTGCGGGATCAAAGCGCGCCGTCTGTGGAAGCTTTTGAGCTTTTATTTGAACAATCTGAAACCGTGCCTTACCGCCTGAATGTCCTTGCCCAAGACCCGCAAACCGCTCAAAACCTCTCAGCAGAAATCACTCAGCTGGAAAGTGTAAAATCTACGCGAAGCCTGCTTGATTTCATACCCAAAGACCAGTTTGATAAACTTGATCTGATAGACTATGCCGCCATCGGGTTGGAATTTGCCTTATCAGGAGAGGGCACGCCGCCAAGCCCGCGCGAGGATATTACCAGCGAATTACGGAATTTACTGGCCCAAACCGAAAGTGAAGCCGGGCGCGAATTAGGTCAGACGCTTCAATCATGGCAGGAAGGACTAGCCGCGGACCCAAGTCTGAAGTCGCGTACAGAGCGTGATCTGTTCGTATACTGGCCCCATCAGCTTGAGCGCTTGCGTGCCCAAATTACGCCGAGTGAAGTTGACGAGGAGGGTCTTCCGCAAGATTTAAAGGCGCGTTATCAATCGATAACAGGCCAAAGCCGTTTGGAAATCTTGCCCGCCCAAGATCTTAGAAATCCGGAAAACCGGCGCCGCTTCATCACGGATGTCACAGAGATTATCCCCTCTGTCACAGGTTCTGCGCGCAGTGTGCAGGATGCTGGCGACATCATCCAGACCTCTATGTTACAGGCTGTGATAACAGCGCTTCTCACGGTTTCAATATTACTGTTCTGGGTGACGCGAAATGTCCGATTGGTCTTGATTATGCTCACACCCTTATTATTGGCTGGCGTGCTCACGACTGCCACGGGCGTATTATTTAACCTCCCTTATAATTTTGCCAATGTGATTGTTTTGCCCCTGCTTATCGGTATTGGGGTGGATAGTAGCCTCCATATTGCCTTGAGCGCGTCTAAGGCGGGCGGAAACGGGGCTCAACCGCCGTCAATATTTGATAATGTCACCCCGCGCGCTGTGATATTTAGTGCTGTCACGACGATTGCCTCATTTGGCAGCCTGTCCTTTTCGGCCCATCGCGGGACGTCCAGTATGGGGCTTTTATTAATGATTGCGATTGCCTGGGTGTTGCTCTGTACGCTTTGCGTTACGCCAGCTTTATTGCAGTGGACCTCGCAAAAGCGTGATGTTACGTGACTGTTTTTTAATGAAGATCAGGGCTTTATTCAGGCTCTGTACAGTCGCATTTTCTATATTAAAGACCAATTCGACCTCTTGGAGTTAATTATGTTACGCCTTGCTCGTAAGTCTGAAATCCTCGCCACAAGCCGCCGGGTTTTTATTGTGGGCCTCACCTCTGCTATGATGATGGCTGGCACAGCAAATGCGCAAATTAGCCAAGATCAGGCAGAGGGCTTTACCAAAACTCTTGTCGCGGAACTTGGTCAAATCGCCAAAGACGGCACCTATAGCGAGACAGCGCGTGATCAGGCTTATCGCCAAGCCTTGCAATCTCGTTTGGGGAGTGAGGCTATTGGGAAGTTTTTGTTAAAAGGTATTCCCGACGGTGCAGCCAGTCCGGCGCAACTCGCGCGTTATAAGACACTTTTTCCAAGCTATATTGCGGCCGCTTTTGCCACGCAAATTGGTGGTTTGGCTGAACGCCAGATCAATGTCACACAAAGCCGGGCGCGGGGCGAGAGAGAAGTAATTGTGCGCAGCGAGCTGGTCAATAATTCCGGCATTAAAAAAGCCTCGATAGATTGGCGTATTCGCGCCATTAACGGTGAGCCTAGATTGCTTGACGTCCTGGTTGAGCGAAGCTCTCCCCTTGTGACCAAGCGTCAGGAGTTCTCTTCCCTCGTTAAACGTGACGGTATGGACGCCTTGCTTGCCCATATGGAATCGGTTGCTAATTAGGTTTCTAAAAACCCCGTCTCTTTAAGCCATATTGCGGCGCGCTTTACGGCGTCCTTGGACGAGCCTGCTTGCCAGTCAAGCGCGTTCTGTGTTGCTGTGCTGTCTATATCGATTTTGCGGCGGGCCAGCCTGACACCTTCCACACTGGCAAGAGGGGCGCGGCCTGTAAATTTAGCCCCGATCTGTGCGATATGGGCTGTCATGGCTGCTAACCCGTAAGGGACATTACGTTTGGGTAGTTTCTTGGACGTAACCGGGGCGAGCCAGTCAAGAAAATCCGACATTTCAACATCTTGTCCGCCTAACATATATTTCTGCTGCGGGGCTTGTTGGGCGGCTAGAATATGGGCTTTGGCGACATCTTCTACGGGGACAAGATTTAACCGACAATCCAGCGTGGCCGGAGGCGGGTTTATTAAAAACTGCCGGATCATGGCGGTGGGCGCTGTCAGATTAAAGTCACCCGGACCAACGGGCACAGTCGGATATAAGAGGCTGATAGGCTGGCCGGATTTCATGGCCTGACGCGCTGCAATTTCAGCCTTGAGTTTAGAGCGGCAATAAGGCCCGGCCATTGCAGACATATCTGGTAATGTTTCAGTTACGCGCAATGGCGTGTTTAAGGCGTCTCGCCATCCGCGCAAAATCACCTCGGTTGAGGTGATGAGCAAATGCTGAATGTTATGAGATTTTGCCGCTTCAATGACGGCCTGCGTTCCTAGGGCGTTCACTTGGTCATAACGGGCCGTTTGCGGAATGCCGAGATGGGCCAGTGCGGCCAGATGAAAGACAATATCACAGCCGCTTATGGCACGGGATAGATCATCAGGGTTTAATATCGACCCAGTAATCCATTCTATCGTTTCTGGAAAATCATCGGGTTTTTCGATAAGGTCTAGCACACGCACCTGCGCGCCGCTGCGAGCCAGTTGTAAAACTAGATGACGACCAATAAATCCGCCCCCGCCAATTATAAGAAATGTGTCGCTCATTTTAGGCCTTGTGGTAATTCGCAGACAGCCAGCCCTTCATCATAGGCGGCGCCGAGATATAGCTTGTCATTTGCAATGAGAGCAATCGTCGCCCCCGATATTTTCTGGCTCGCTATGTCATAGTTGGAGACCTGCTTGTGAGGGGAAATGATAGAAATACGGCTTTTGACGCGCGGTCCCCATCCGGCGCGATATGCAGCAAACCTTATCAGATTAGGGTGTAGGGCGGCGATGATCTGGTCATTATGGACGCTTAGATTATCAGGCCCGCCGGGTAGCTTAATAGCGCCAAGAGGATCTATTTTGTTATCAGCATCTAATCCAAATATATGAATTTTTTTACCCCGCGTTTCCGCTAGATAATAGGCTTTAGAGGTGAGGGCAATACCGTTAGCATAGGATAGATTTTCCCAAATGGTGGAAAGTTTATCTTCATCTTGCCTGTAGTGCAGAAGACTTGAGGAGCGGGGGGAGATTATATCTTCGCGCTTTTGGGCTTTAGCGTTACAAGATTGGTGATCCTGTGTGATATAAAAGGATTGAGAGCCATCACTATGTGGAGACGCTTGCTGTGCTCGCGTCACATTATTTGCCGCGCAAAGGGCTTCTTTTTCAATACGGCTTAAGAGTTGGATATTATCTGGGGATGCGCTCTGCCAGTGATAAAGGCTTATATGTGCGCGCATGGTGTCAGGGTCTTTGAGGTCTCGCTCAATGACATCAAGATATATCTGGCCTTTGTCATCATGAGTAAATGAAAACCCATGCGGCCAATAGGATTGCGCGTCAGTTTGCGGCAAAGACAAACGTGTCACGGCACTGTCTTTATCTGTGCTAGAAAAATAGTAAATTCCGCCCGGTTCGCCCGTGCGCCGATCATAAGCAGAGAGGTATATTTTACCAAGCCGCGTATCATAGGCCATATCTTCAATACCAATAAGAGCTTTACCATTATGGGAAAGTTCAAGCCGTTCGCAGCTTAGGGCTTGATAATGTCCAACTGGCCGGAAAAACAACCATAGCCCCATTAAACAGGCTAATAAGGGGAATATCAATCCTATCTTAAGTGTAGGGCGCATAACCCCAATCCGCATAAAGGTCACCCCAGTTCTCGTCAATTTTAACGATCAGGTCGGGCGGCATATTAAAGGCGTTCTTTTTATAGTCTTTTATACTATCCAGATATTCTGCGAAGATATCTTTGTCAGCCTCGAAATCCTCAATCTCTAACTGTCTATAAATGCGTGAAAGCTCGCCGAGCGGATCAGCTTGAAACTGATCAAAGCCGATCTCAGCATAGTGGTTATCCGTCATATTTTTGGTCTGCTCTTTAAGGGAGGTCATCATACGGCGATAGGTTTTAAAAATGATCTGATCAATGTCGATATGCTCATAATTTTGGAGAGCTAATTCCGGGAAGAGTTTTTCGTAAAAATTGCGCATGGATACAAAAACTTTATAGGGATGGCGGTGAATATGGACAAATTTCGCCCCTTTGAATGTCTGGGCAAGGTGAGCGGGGCGGGCGGTATAGACGGGATTTTTAATGAGTAATCTGCGCCCGCCCTGATCGAGTGTGAGCTTCAGATAAAGATAGTTTAGAGTGTCTTCCCAACGTTCTATCTCTTGCAGATCAAGGCCGTCAAAAAATGTGCCTTGATCGAAAAAATCATCGAATTTTTCAGGAAAATAAAGGGCGTGATAATAGGAAATATCACTCATATTAGCGAGAGCGATTTCGTCTTCTTGCGGGCTGACCGCGTCTACTTTTACATTGTCGATATAGCGACTATTAGGCAGGTTTTTGTGCAGGAGCGGGCCAAATAGACGGCCTATAACCAATATATCCCAAGGCAGGGCGGTAGAAAATGGGGAGACAAACCCAAATTTGTCGGCTTTGCTCATCACATTATATAAATGTGTGGTGCCGCTCCGCCAATGTCCCAAAATAAAGATAGGCGGCTCTATGGGCTCTATTTTCCGCCGTTTAAAACGGACGATAAGGCGTTCAATCAAACTAAAAGGCAGGCGGCCAATCGCGGCCAATATGAGAAGAAAGAAGAGATGCTTGCGCCCGGCCTTAATGCCGCCAGAGCGTCTATAGAGTTTGAGCAATGTTAAAAGATTGGCCCCAAAGAGCGGATGTGAATAATTCGGTTTTGTCACATCGAGCCCTTTCGACTGATAAGTGTGCTGATCATAGAGCCAGCCTCGCTTGAATAGATGGCTCTATAACATGAAGCCTGTTCAAAGACATATATACCAAAATGCGTGATGATAAACTTTTAGTGAAATGAAAGTTTATTTCTAGATTTAGATAAATCTATACTATTAAATAAGCGCGTTAATATGACGGGCGCTTTTCAGAATATGAGAGGCCTTGTTATAAGTGAAAGGTTTTTTCCATGAGACTTGAGGACATAGGTCTGGAAAATCAGGGTGTTGAGAAGAAAATTGTTTTGGCGCAGCCGAGAGGATTTTGTGCAGGCGTGGTGCGAGCTATTGATATTGTTGAACGGGCTTTGGAAAAATATGGTCGACCCGTCTATGTCAGGCATGAGATCGTCCATAATCAATATGTTGTAAACGGACTTCGCAAAAAGGGAGCTATCTTCGTCGATGAAGTTGATGAAATACCTGAAGGTGCCGTCACGGTTTTTTCAGCGCATGGTGTCTCAAAAAAGGTTATTTCGCACTCAAAATCGCGTCAGCTCCATACGATTGATGCCACTTGCCCGCTCGTGACGAAAGTCCACAAGCAAGGCAAAAAATATACCGGCAAGAATTATGAGATTATCATGATCGGTCATGCGGGCCATGCCGAAGTTGAAGGTACTTTGGGCCAAATTGATGGCACGGTGCATCTGATTGAAACCGTAGCGGATGTCGCCCACCTCGAAATTACCAACCCGGATAGGCTGGCCTATGTAACCCAGACGACATTATCGGTTGATGACACACGCGGCATTATTGACGCCCTTAAAGAAAAATTTCCACTGATCGAAGGCCCTGACGTAAAAGATATTTGCTACGCGACCCAAAACCGTCAAGGTGCAGTACGCGACCTGGCTAAACATGCCGATCTTATGCTTGTCGTGGGGGCCCAAAATTCATCCAATTCAAACCGCTTGCGTGAAATAGGCTCTGAATTAGGGCTTGAGAGCTATCTGATAGATGATGCGAGCTGTTTTAATCCAAAATGGCTTGAAAATGCGAATACGATTGGCATAACGGCGGGGGCCTCGGCTCCAGAGGTTCTTGTCGAACAAGTCGTCTCGCGTTTAGGAGCTTATGGATATAAGACTGTAGAAATTCTGGACGGTATTGAAGAAAATATAAGTTTTAATATACCTTTCGAGCTAAGATATATAAACGAGAATCATAAACAAGTCGGCTAGGTCAGTCGGATAATTTTAACAAGACACATTAATCTGAAAGATAAATTATGGGTGTGCCATTAATTCAACAAATTGCTGTTGGGAAATATATTCTAAAACAGCGCCTTAAAGGCAATAAGCGTTACCCGCTTGTCCTTATGCTCGAACCGCTCTTTCAATGTAATCTGGCGTGTGCGGGGTGCGGGAAAATTGATTTTCCAAAACCGATTTTACAAAAACGCCTAAGTCTTGAAGACTGCTTGGCCGCTGTTGATGAATGCGGAGCTCCCATGGTGGCTATTCCGGGCGGAGAGCCGCTCATTCACAAAGAGATCGGCGAGATCGTGAAAGGGATTACAGATCGTAAGAAATTTGTCTCGCTTTGCACCAATGCGCTATTGCTGGAAAAAAAGCTGCATCTCTTTACCCCATCTGATTATCTGTTCTTCTCTGTCCATCTGGACGGATTGAAAGAAGAGCATGACAAGGCAGTTTGCCAAGACGGTGTGTTTGAGCGCGCCATTAGCGCGATCAAGGCCGCAAAAAAAGCAGGCTTCCACGTCAATGTAAATGCCACAATATTTGAAGGCACCACAGCCGAGCAAATCGCGGAATATATGGATTATTGTAAAGAGCTGGGCGTGGGTGTGACCATGTCACCGGGCTTTTCATATGAGCGCGCCCCGGATCAGGATAGTTTCCTAAACCGCGAAAAAACAAAGAACCTATTCCGTGATGTTTTCCGTATGGGCAAAGGCAAAAAATGGAGTTTTAATCACTCCCATCTATATCTGGATTTTCTAGCGGGTAATCAGAGCTATGATTGCACGCCGTGGGGCATGCCGACCCGCAATATCTTTGGTTGGCAAAAGCCCTGCTATCTGATCGGTGAAGGCTATGTCGATACGTTCAAAGAGCTGATGGAGGACACAGATTGGGATTTATACGGAACAAGTAATTACGAGAAATGCTCAGACTGTATGGCCCATTGCGGCTATGAGCCGACAACAGTGGTCGATATGGTCTATCACCCAATCAAGGCGCTTAAAGTCGCGCTGCGCGGTATCAAAACCTCCGGTCCAATGGCCCCTGAAATTGATATGAGCGG
>CAZNCJ010000070.1:0-12298 GCA_964571595.1 uncultured Caulobacterales bacterium
GAAAACCCAAGCCGCATCGTGATTTTGGCATCCAGTTCTGTGGCGCTGGAAAGCTGTTCTTCGACCAGCACATTTTCGCCGACAATACCGATATCGCAAGCATCATTAGAGACAAATGACGGAATGTCGTCATCGCGCAATAAGAGTAAATCTATGGGCATGTTTTTAACACGCGCCAGCAGGCCGCCGCCTCTGATGGTAAAGCGAAGCCCGCAATTTTTAAGGAGCTTGAAGCTATCATCGGCCAGCCGGCCTTTTTTCTGGAGAGCTATTCGAAGTCTTTGCGTCATGAATTGGTCTTTTCTATATTCGGGTCTTTATTCTAGTCTTTATTCTGGTCAAGTACGATACGGTAACCCTGATGGGGTTCATCTTTGAGGAAACGGGCAACGCGGCCTATAGTGGTTGTGGACACGCCTGTCACGGCATAAATTTCGCGGTATGACAGCTCGCCCTTATCCAGTAATTGGGCGACATGCCAGCGCTCTGAGAGCGCGCGCAATTCTGCGGGTGTACAAAGATCTATCAGAAATTTCTCCATCACCGCGCCGTCCTCAATGCTGGCAAGCGCTTTGGAGAGGTCTTGTCTGATATTTTCTGTCTTTGTAGTCATAATAATTCTGTCTGTGCAATTCTGCCTGTCTGTCTCACTGTGTTAGCGTGCTAATACAGTATTGCATTTGCTTTGCAAGTAAAAAATGCGATTTTTTGGCGAAAGATTTTAATAGGGCTATAAACCCGCGAGCCGTTGCGCGCACCAGACAATGAATATTGCCAAGGCCAGAAAAGGGCCAAAGGCAATATGGTTTTGGGTATTGCGTTTAAACATGGGAAATAAAAGCGCGACCAGTCCCAAAAAACTGCCGATCAAGACAATATAGGGCAGGGCGCTCCAACCCAGCCACGCCCCGCCAGCTCCGAGCAGTTTCGCGTCCCCGCGTCCCAAACCGTCTTGGCCGCGTAGGTGGCGATAACCGGTCTCGATTAAGACGAATACGCCGTAGCCGACAACTGCCCCAATCAGGGCGGCGTTTAATTGGTGGGTTAAAAGCCAGCTCTGGAAAAGCCCGAGACCTAAAAGACTATAGGTTAGCTTATTAGGCAGGCGGTAGGTTTTAAAATCGATGACGGATAAAGCCAATAGCCAGACCAAAAGAAGCCCGCCAAATATATATGTCCATTGCGGTAAAGGCAGAGCATGTATCAGAACTTCGCGCATAGCATATTTTCAGACTTTAATTGGCGGAGTGACCAAAGGTCGGGATTAGCCGTGAGTAGAAAAACCAACACTAAGCCATATATCAGAGCTGATCAATTCATGTCGGATGTTTTGGGAAAGGCGGATGTGGGGCGAGTGACTTAAAGCGTTCAAAGAGGACGCTCGCTGATTTCTGGATATCCCTCAAAAGTGGGCATTGGGGATAAGCTAGTCAATTACATAGAGTCTGTGAAAAGAAAGTTTTTTCAAAAATTTTGCCAGCAAAAGCTTGATTCCAACCAATCGAAGATTTGGCATAATAATAAACTTCATCCCCATAACCGTCATATCCTTCACAGGAATAAGGCGTATAAATGAATTGCTTATGCCAAACATGACTTCCACCAAGGCTCTGTTTGAGTTCTAAGATTAGAACATCGTCGATATTTCCAATGGATACAGATACTAACGTATGGTCTGGCTCAAGTTCCAATACGAAGTGAGGTTCATCGGTCCCGATATTAAAAGTCGGGACGACTTTATTTATATGATCCAATTTATATTGAAAATATACGTCAGGAAATGGCCATTCAGGAAATTCCTCTTTGGTTACCCCAACCTTTTGGCCAACTTCAGAAATATTGGATTTAACCAATGGTTCAAACACCTTTATATCACTACAAATCTCAAGCTCTCTAGAACCTAGGTTTGAGGCCTTCATCTCACAAACTTCGCGTTCATTAGGAGTGTAACCGCCTTGAAGAGCTTCATCTGCATATGAAGCCATAGGGAGTATAGTCGTCAGTATGTTACAAACACATAAATGGAATGCTTTAGAAAAAAATGACATAATGAATAGACTTCCAAAGAATGTTTAAATTTAAGTAAGTGAAATAACCTTTATTTCTAATGCCCGGTTTTGCAGGCATCCGCCCCTCAAGAACGATCACAATATATAATAGTTTTCCCACGCTTCCTTCCCCATCCCTGACATGAGGTGTGACATCCGTCTACTCCCTGTCCCTATCTGGCACAATATGGGTTTTAAAATGAGAAATGCGGGTGGTTTTCTCACCCAGAAGGCGTGAAACACCCCTTTTTAGGGGAGTTTTGTGTTTGGCATAGCCCTTGCAAAGAGAAGAGGGAATGACCGAGACGTTATTCTTTTTCCAAAAGGGGTCGGAATTCTCCCACTTTATCCGACCTGACTATCGCCCCGCCCCTCGGCGGGGTTTTTTTTGTCTGCTTATGCGGATAACGTGCATATCACAGAGCTGCGACTTGATTATGCAGGGCGGAGCTATATGGTTCGTCTTATTCATGTGATATGGGGCGCATATGATTTGGAAAAATATAGGACGTCCTCATGGGTATATTCTCGGTAATAAAGCGCGAAACACAATATGTCTCCGGCCTGCTGCGCATGTTGCGCGCTGTCAAAGACGTTGATGCGGACGGGGACAATCTTATCGCCGATGAGCTTGAGGCGCGTGTGGATGCATTTGGCTCCAATCTGGCCTTTATTGAGGATGATAAACAGCTCACCTATGATGATATGGAAGTCTATGCCAACCGCGTCGCGGCTTGGGCGCTTTCACTAGGGTGTCAGGCCGGTGATACGATTGCGGTGTTTGTGCGGAACCGCGTGGAATATGTGCCCATCTGGTTCGGGCTTTCTAAAGTCGGTGTTATTCCGGCTTTACTGAATTACCAACTCGCAGGACCAGCCTTGGCGCATTGTCTGAATATTTCAGAGGCGAAGCACTTGATCTTGGACCATGAAATGCACAGCCAATGGGAGACAGCCCAGCCTGATTTAAAATCCGATATTCAAGCCTATGCCGCATTTGGTGATGTCGAGGGTCTGCCCAGATTTGATGAGGCCATTATGGAGCATGTGCCCAACCGCCCGGCCAAGTCAGCCCGCAAAGGTATAAAAGCCGCTGATCAGGGTATGAAAATGTTTACGTCTGGTACGACGGGTCTGCCAAAGGCGGCAAAAGTTACACATGTGCGCGCGCAGAACTATCTTCGCGGTTTTGCGGCAGGCTCCAAGTCAGGCCCGACAGACCGTATGATGTTGGTGTTGCCCATGTATCATGCAACAGGCGGCTTATGCGCGGTGGGGGCGGCGCTAACACATGGGGGCTGTGTGATTGTGCGGCCGAAATTTTCAGCCACAAAGTTCTGGGACGAAGCAGTCGAATTTGGCGCAACCATGTTTATGTATGTCGGCGAGCTTTGTCGCTTCCTGCTCTCAACGCCGCCTCATCCCAAAGAACGCGAACATAAAATTCAATGGATGATGGGCAATGGATTACGCCCAGAAGTCTGGCCGGGTTTTATTGCCCGCTTTAATATACCCCATGTGATAGAGTTTTACGGGGCAACAGAAGGCAATGTCAGCCTGATCAGTATTGACGGGCCTGTCGGGGCTGTCGGGCGTGTGCCGAAATATTTAAAGTCGAAATTTAATTGTGAAATCATCCGCTATGATGTGGAGAGCAATTCAAATATCAGAGGCGCGGACGGGTTTTGTATTATTACCGATGATGAAGAGGTCGGGGAACTTATTGGTGAAATTCGCAATGATGATCCGCGTTTTCGCTTTGAAGGCTATGAAACCAAGGCGGCCACGAAAAAGAAGATATTGCGCGATGTTTTCAAAAAGGGGGATGCCTGGTTTAGAACGGGTGATCTGCTTAAGCGGGATTCACTTGGCTATTTTTACTTTATGGACCGTGTGGGTGATACCTATCGGTGGAAAGCTGAAAATGTGGCGACAGGTGAGGTGGCTGCGGCTTTGTCTAAATTTGCAGGCATTACCCAAGCTAATGTCTTCGGCGTGAGCGTGCCGGGTTATGACGGGCGCGCGGGTATGGCCTCACTCGTCCATGAGGGCGAGTTAAGCCTGAAAGATTTACGGGATCACGTAGAGGCGTCTCTGCCGCATTATGCCAGACCCGTATTTTTGCGGATTTCAAGCGAAACAGATACGACCAGTACTTTTAAATTCAAGAAGACCAATCTGGTTAAAGCCGGTTTTGATCCTAAAAACACCTCTGATCCGCTTTATTACGCCGATGATGAAACAGGGGCGTATAAAAAGATCACGCATGAAACATATGAGAAAATTACAAATGGCGAAGTCAGGCTTTAATCTGCGTAGATGAAGGGGACAAAGCCAGCATATGATATTTTAGAGTTCTGGTTTGCGCCAGAGAGCCGGCCTTTTTGGTACGTTGCTCAAGATGCCTTTGATGCCACGATACGTGCTAAATTTGAGCAGGACGCCCTCGACTTAGCGTCTGCTTTGCAAACAGGTAAATCCCATAAATGGGAAGAGACGCCTGAAACTCACCTGGCTTTGATTATTGCGATGGACCAGTTCCCGCGAAATATGTTTCGCGGCACGATTGCGGCCTATGGGTGGGATCACTTGGCACTGGCCCTCGCCAAGCGCTTGGTGGAAAATGGGGGCGATCTTAAGCTAGATATGGAAAGACGGATATTTGCCTATCTGCCATTCATGCACTCTGAAACCCTCGCAGATCAAGACCGCTGTGTGGCGCTTATTGAAAGCCGTCTGAATGATGCCGATAATTTACATCATGCCAATGAGCATAGAAAACTCATTGCCAGATTTGGCCGCTTTCCACACCGTAATTATGTCTTAGACCGGGCCTCTACACCCGAGGAAGATATCTTTTTAAATGAGGGAGGCTATAGGCCGTGAAGACGATTGGTATTTTTATATTTGACGATGTCGAGGAGCTTGATTTCGTCGGGCCATATGAAGTTTTCAGCATGATTAATACCGTGCGTGATCACCAAGGAAAACCGGATGCGGTGAAAGTTATGCTTATCTCTGAGGACGGCAAAGATAAGACGGGTATAAAGGGGATGCGGGTCGGGGCGCATGCGTCTATGGCTGATATAGACAAGCTAGATGTGATAGTTATTCCGGGCGGGAACGGCACACGCGCCGTCATTAAAAATCAGCCAGTTTTAAATAGGATAAAAAAGGTCGCGCCCTCATGTGAATGGGTGACGAGTGTATGTACGGGCTCTTTTGTTCTGGCCAAAGCCGGCTTCACTAAAGACCGTAAGATTGCGACCTATTGGGGCGCGTTTGAAGAGTTTAAAGACCTTGGCCTTGAGGGCGAGCTTATTAAAAATACGCGATATGTGCGAGACGGTAATGTTGTAACCTCGGCGGGCGTATCCGCAGGGATAGATATGTCGCTCTGGTTGACGGGTCAGATGTTCACTCCAGATATGGCCAGAGCTGTACAAAAGGGTATGCAATATGACCCCGCCCCGCCATATACGGCCCATGTATAGGCAAGTGTTTATGGCGCTGATAAGAATTGGAAAATGAAAAGACCGTTTAAAAGAACACCCAAAGATATTGCAGAAGAAATTCGGGCTCAATATGAGGGGATTACCGAAGAATTTCGCGCCCAATATGAGGCGATGAAACTCAAACCTGATCATGTTCATGCCATACATAATAATATCCGCCGTTGGACCAATCAATTTGATTTGGCCGGGCCTGAAATGCGTAAAATCAAGGATTTCAATGTCCCCAAGGATGACTATCCCGTGCCTGTGCGGATTTATGTACCCTATAATTGTTTTGAGCAGGCTGGCCCTACCTTGATCTATTTGCACGGCGGGGGATTTGTGACCTGCTCCCTTGAAAGCCATGATGCCTTATGTCGGCGCTTAGCCAGCGGTTCGGGTTATCGTGTTTTATCGGTTGATTACCGCCTCGCGCCGCAATATCCGTTCCCTGCTGGCCCTGATGATTGCGAATTGGTTTTAAATTGGGCCTTAGAAGGTTACGGGGATGGTTACGGCATTGATCGCCACAAACTGGCCATTGGCGGTGATAGTGCCGGAGGGAATATGGCGGCTTATCTGGCACAGAAATACCGGGATGACCTTCATGTCCAAATCCTGTTTTATCCGCTTATGCAATTAATTGACTTTAAACCGCCTAAGCCCGGGCCGCAGGACTGGTTGCAATTAGGGGTGATGGCCCTCAAATTTATTTCAGAACATTATGTGGCAGATTCTGATCCGACAGATACGCGCCTCTCACCTTTGCTGGAAAAAAACCTCAAGGGTATCCCGCCAACATTTGTGCTGACATGCGGACTGGACCCTTTGCGTGATGAAGGTCGGGCTTATGCCGATAAGTTGGTATCGTCAGGGGTGAAGGTTGAGTACTCGCATGAAAAAGCCATGCCCCACGGTTTTTTGAACTTTTCACGGGCTTTTCCGAAGGGACGTAAAATTCCATTGGATGCTGCTGACTTTTTACGGGCAAATATTTCTGAGCAAGGATTATTATCATAACCTATAAACCCGCCCAGACCATTTTAGAGCTTGGCCCTGATTTTTATGATCCGGTAAGCCCGGCTGATTTTCCAGAAACTATCCTGCGTTACCGCGGTGAGAAGGCCGCAAAGTCCATTGGTTTAGGTGATCTCTCTGATAAGGATTGGGTTCGTCGTTTTGGCCGCTTTGAGGCCTTAGACGATAATCTGCCCCAGCCTTTGGCTCTGCGTTATCACGGCCATCAATTCCAGCATTATAATTCTGAATTGGGTGACGGGCGAGGATTTTTATATGCCCAAATTTACGATGATAAAGACCGCTTGCTCGACCTTGGCACAAAAGGTTCGGGTCAGACACCTTATTCGCGGCGTGGTGATGGCCGCTTGACCTTGCTCGGCGGGGTCAGGGAGGTGTTGGCCACACGCTATCTGGAGCATTTAGGCGTTAACACGTCGCGTAGTCTTTCCTTGATCGAAACGGGCGAGGAACTCCAACGCAGTGACGAGCCTTCACCCACGCGCTCGGCTGTTCTGGTGCGCCTGTCTCATTCCCATATTCGCTTTGGGACGTTTCAGCGGCAGGCTTTTTTTAATCATACAGATAATCTGGAAAAATTGGTCGCGTATTGTTGCCGTCATTTTTACCCTGATTGCAAGACGCCGGATGAGTTGCTCGGGGCGGCGGCCATAAAAAGTGCCGATATGGTGGCCGGCTGGATGGCGGCAGGGTTCGTGCACGGAGTGATGAATACGGATAATATGAATATTACCGGCGAGAGTTTTGATTACGGCCCTTACCGGTTTTTACCTGTGCTAAATTCAGGTTTTACGGCGGCCTATTTCGACCATAACGGGCTTTATGCATTTGGGCGTCAGCCAGATGTTATGTATTGGAATTTGGCCCAGCTGGCTCAAAGTCTTTCTTTGATTTGCGAGGACGATAAATTACTCGAAGCCTTAAAGGGGTTCTCTCCTGCTTACCGTGATGCACTGCGCCGCCATATTTTCCGGCGTTTGAAAGTCAAGAGCCGAAACGCGGATGATGATATCGCTTTTATCAAATCTACTTTTGGCTTTCTTGAAACCACGCAAGCCAGCTGGCCGCAATTCTGGGCCGATTGGTGCGGGGGGGCGCAAAATCATAAACATGCCTTGAGCGGCCCCAATAAAGCCTTTTATCAGGATGAGGAGTTTAATGACTGGTATAAGCAGCTCAAAAGCTATGAAACGCTCATAGAGACCTCTGAGAACAGGGAGCATGCTATTCCTGACCGGCTCTTATATGAAGATATTGAAGCGCTTTGGGCTCCGATTGATAAAGAAGATGATTGGTCGGCTTTTGAAGGTAAGCTCGCCAGTTTTTCAAATCAGGCTTAGATATAAGCCCGTAAAGGGGTAATAATTTCGTGAGCGGGCTTGTCGCCTATGGCTAATCTATGATCTACTGATTTCTGAATAGGAGGAAATTATGAAATTTAAATATATCACTATGACAGTCTGTACGGCAGCATTAATGGCGGGGTGTTCGCAAGTAGAAAGTGGTGCGGATGCGGCGAAGTCAGCGGCGAATGACACGGTTTCAAATGCGGGAACGGCAGTTGCCCAAAAAGTAAAAGGCGAAGGTCATGGCTCCGGTACTAAAGGCGATAAGAGATCGCTTCCCGGCGCGGATATTAGCACGGCACCTGCGGGGACTTATAAATCTGAGGCAGGCCATGCCTATATTGCATTTTCCTATTTGCATCAGGGCTATTCAAAGCCGATTTTGCGTTGGGGTGAGTTTGAATCCACCATTGAGCTTGATCCCGAAACACCAGAAAATTCGACTTTATCAGTGTCTATTCCTGTGGATTCCATTGATAGCGGGGTCGATGAATTTGACGAATATTTGCTCGCGCCTGACTTTTTTGATGAAGCGAACCATCCCGTCATTACTTTTAAAAGTACAGACCTTCAAATCGAACAGGTCGGTAAAGGTCAACTCATTGGTGAATTGACAATGAAGGGGATTACGAAACCTCTTAAGCTAAAGGCGAAACTCAATAAGGTTGGGGAACATTTTAGAAGCAAAGCCCCGATGTTTGGTATTTCCGCACAGGGACGTCTGAAAAGATCAGACTGGGATCTTGGCAAATTTGCTCCCTCTGTGGGGGATGATGTGAATATCAAAATTGAAGTTGAATATATTTTAGAACCCTAAGCCCGATTGGGCTTATTGGGGCTTTATCAAATTATCATTTTGCAAGCCTGAGCGGAGAGCTATGCGCATGTCGACCCTTAAAACTAAAGACGAAATCTATAGTCGGGTTGCGATTATTCTGCATTGGATAATCGCGCTATTGATTATCTCGCTTTTAGTTTTTGGCACGTTGATGACAAATCCTGAAACCCCTAATCGTTTTGTGCTTTATCAATGGCATAAAACGGGAGGGATCATGGTTTTATTGCTCTCTGTTTTGCGCCTTATCTGGCGCTTAACCCATAAGTCACCGCCATTGCCAGAGGGTATGAAGCCTTGGGAAAGACTGGCGGCTAAAGGCTCCCATACGGGGTTTTATGTTTTAATGATTGGTATGCCCCTTTTGGGGTGGGCCATGGTTTCGGCTTCGCTTTTGGGCATCCCGACGAAATTGTTTGGATCACTACCTTGGCCGCACATACCATTTCTGGCCAATCTTGAGGTCAAGGAACCTATAGCCAAAAAACTGACCCAAGCCCATCATTTGGGCGGCAAGCTTATGATCGGGTTGATAGTGCTCCATATCGGTGCTGCGCTGAAACATCATTTCGTCAATAAGGATAATGTGCTGGCGCGGATGTTACCTTTTTTGGGCCGCCGTTAAAACCGCATCGGTAATGGCAATGGCGGCGGCTAAGACTTGCGCGATTGATTGCTGGCTTGTGTCAATGAAATGCGCATCATCGGCAGGTTTTAGCGGGGCTATGCTGCGTTCTTTATCGCGTGTGTCGCGTTCTATTAATTGGGCTAGAACTGTCTCGTAAGTAATCTTTTCCCCGTAGCCCACAAGCTCTTTATGACGGCGCTTGGCGCGTTCAGACGCGGCGGCATCTATATAGAGTTTCACGTCCGCGTCCGGGCAAATCACTGTCCCGATATCGCGCCCGTCCAGAACGGCACCTTGAGCAGCAAAACGGCGCTGAAATTCAAGAAGCGCTTGACGTGTTTGGGGGTGAATAGCGACGCGCGAGGCTGCGGCACCGACTTTCCCGCTCTTTAAATCAGGATGTCCCATCAGTTTTGAAATATCATCAGGGGTGAGGTTTTGAGCGATTTTCGTGCAGGCCTGTGCATTATCAGGGTCGCCCTTTTGTATGAGTATTTTCTGGGCGACAATACGGTAGAGCTTACCCGTATCGAGATATTTTAACCCGTAATGGGCAGCAAGCGCTTTACCGAGTGTGCCTTTCCCGCTGGCAAATGTACCGTCAATGGCTATGACACGAGCACTGGATTTTGCGCTGGGTCGCGTCATTTACGTGGCTCCATCATGTAAAATTAGCCCCCAGAGACGCCATAAGGTCGAAAAATGACGGGAAGCTCGTTGCGATCATGGACGCATCATCAATCGTGACAGGGGCTTTCGCGTTTAAGCCCAATATTAGGGCTGACATGGCAATACGGTGATCATGATGGGTCGTGATATGACCGCCGCCTTTCACCGGAGTTCCGGCTTGGGCGGCGCCTTTTACTGTCAGGCCGTCTGCATGCTCACTCAGCTTAACACCATTTGCACATAGCAAAGCCGCCGTTGCGGCAATGCGGTCGCTTTCCTTGACCCGTAATTCACCGATACCGTCCATAACCGTGTCGCCTGTTGCAAAGGCGGCTGCCACAGCCAATATCGGATATTCGTCAATCATCGAAGCCGCGCGCTTTGGCGGGACAGTGACCCCGCGCAATTGCGAATGACGCACATGAATATCGGCAATAATTTCGCCGCCAGATTTTTTGAAATTATCCGTGCGCAGATAAGCCCCCATTTCGATAAGGGTTTCAAACAGCCCCGTGCGTGTTGGGTTCATCATGACATTTCGTATAATAATGTCTGAGCCGGGCGTAATCAGAGCGGCAACAATAGGGAAGGCCGCAGAAGACGGATCACCCGGCACCATGATCGTTGTAGCGTTTAATGTGGCGGGGCCTTCAAGCTCGACAATCTGACCCTGATCGACGGGTTTACGTATGAGTGTTACCCCAAAGGCTTCGAGCATGTTTTCCGTATGGTCGCGCGTGAGGTGCGGCTCGCGGATAATGGTTTTGCCCTGCGTGTTCAGGCCTGCCAGTAATATGCAGGATTTAACCTGTGCGGAGGCTTGGGGCGGAGTGTAATCAATTGCGCTTAACTGACCTGTGCTTTGTAGTTTTATCGGTAATTTATCCCCAGAAGTAGCTTGGGTGTTGGCCCCCATTTCCTTTAACGGAATAAGCACACGCCCCATAGGCCGCGAAGACAAAGACGCATCGCCCGTAAATTCGGCTTCAAGTTTATATCCGGCGGCTGCGCCCATGATCAGGCGCACCCCCGTGCCGGCATTGCCGCAATCCACCACATCCTTCGGTGTGCGCCATCCCTTAGCCCCTGTTCCGGTCACAGACCAATCTCCGTCACCCTTTTTAGTGACTGTCGCACCAAAGGCTGACACCGCATCTGCGGTTGATATAATATCTGTACCTTCCAAAAGTCCGCTTATATGCGTTGTACCTGTGGCCATAGCTCCGAATATAAGAGAACGGTGGGAAATAGATTTATCACCGGGGGCTCTAATATCACCCTTTAAAGCCGGGCTTTTCTGGCTTTTTCGGGGATAGTTTTCGAGGTCTAATTCAGTGTTTGACATAATTGCTTATTGACTTGATAAAATGTAGCGCTAAGACGCGCTGTAATGTCTTAATAGACGCAGTTTTACAATGCTTTTTTTTAGTGAAATAAATTTGGGAACAAAACAGGGTTAAGTTTAATGGCAAAAGTTGATTTAGGCGAAAAACGGGTTTGCCCGGAATGTTCGAGCAAATTTTATGATTTAACAAAGCGCCCTGCGGTCTGCCCTATGTGTAGCTATAGCTATAATCCTGATGAGGTTGAGGCACCGCCGCTCCCCACAGAGCCTTTCCCGCCGGAAGAAGCAGAGCAAGATGAGGCAGATAAAAATACTGATGCTGATGAAGAAGATTTTGACGAGGAAGAAGAAGTCGCCAAGGAGCTAGAGCTTGATGGTGATGACGCAGCTATCATCGGATCTCTCAGCGATGATGATGATGACGGCGCTTCGCCAAATCTGGACGGTTTCTCGACAGATGAAGACGAAGATGAGGACGCTGCCCTTGTTGATGATGACGGCGATGAGCTTCCACCCACCGGGAATGAGGATGACGAACCCGAAGAGGTAGAGCTTTAAAGACAAATAAGCCGAAAATACAGGTTTAGACTTGATCACAAAGTGTAAGGGTCTTATGACACTCTCGTTTTACAAACTGGTGATTTGTAAAACACCTATCTGCTAACCCAGATCAGGGGCCATAGCTCAGCTGGTAGAGCGCTTCGCTGGCAGCGAAGAGGTCAGGGGTTCGACTCCCCTTGGCTCCACCAAACAGTCCGACCTAAACAGGACTGTTTTATCTCTCTCAAATTAGTGCCGTAGTTTCCCTAGCTTAGCGGAATGTGAGATGTATTGTAGATGGGAAGAGACGTTATTTCATCGCCAATGGGGCCTATTTTGACCATTAGTCTCTACT
>CAZNCJ010000071.1:0-12293 GCA_964571595.1 uncultured Caulobacterales bacterium
GCCCTGCGCTATAGAAGTAAGATAAATCCATGCAACGGTTCTCACAATCGGGTAGTGTCTCAGTTTGAAATTAAGTGTGCTTAAACTCATATTTATAGACTTTTTTGAACGGGCTGCTTACTCTATCTATGATAGAGGTTGCGCAGGAGAAGCCCGTGGACACATTCTTACTATTTTACCTGCCATTTTTATCGGTGGTCGTATTTCTTGCCTATAAACACAAAAATGTATTCAATGTCTTTAAGTGGGTCATTTATACAGCATGTATGTGTGGTGCAGCATGGTGTTTTGGGGCGTTGATGGCTCACGAATCATTTCTCAAAGCTATTTTAGAAATGGATTTATCTAACCCTAAGCCACTTACTGAATTATTAGAACAGAACAGAATGATTATAAAAAATGTAATGATGTTTTCTCTCATTACAGGGGTTGTAACAGTATTTGCCGACATAATTACCGACTTTATAAAATGGGACTTAAAGAGCCAAGAACGGGAAGCAGATAAAAAATGATATTAGGTAGATTACTATAGAATCCTTGATTGCTTTTTTCATTTAACTCTCTTTTTGTAGGGGCCACGCTTCTTTGGCTTTGGAGCGCGAGCATCCATTAATCCTACAATCCACTCTGCATCGTGTAACGTCTTAGTTAAACCTGCTTCCATTGCAGGCGTCACTTTCAACGTATTGTGAATACGGCAAAAATTGTAATGCACAAAATAAAGTGACAACATATGAATGTGGTTATCAATCTTTTTTGAAAAGCCATTTGTGAGCCGTGTATAGCGGCGCATGGACATTCTCATTGTTAGGTTCTGGCGCTCAACATAGCTTGTTGAAACTTTCGTAATATCAGGATTGCCTTCAATACGGTTTTTCTTAATCCCTGTGCATTCAGCAGGGCTGTAACGACCTTTAGCACTCTCTGGCGCTGTGCCGTATAGCTTCACTAGCTGAGCATAATCTACATCAGCGCCGAAAGCCTCCTCAACAGCCAAGAGATAGGCCCTGTGGCCATCTGTGGTCAACTGAACACGATTAGCAAGGCGTGACTTAACATCGTCCATAAACTCTAAGGCATATTCGCTGTCACGACCACCGACCAAATATGAAACAATCAATTTGCTATCAGCGTCTAATGCTGTCCAAGTCCAAACATCACCAGCAAATTCAGGAGCGGCCTTGGCAGTCGCTACATTCTTTTTCTTGGCGTAGCAGAATGACCAGATTTCATCGCATTGTATATTTGACGCCTTGACGTTGCGAACATTCTCGTTGTGAAATTCGGCGCAAGCCTCGCCAGCTTCAACTAATAGTTTTGTAACTGTATTGATTGACACGCCAATTGTGCGCGAAATTGCCCGCATGGACATACCCTCAACAAGAAGGTTTATAATCATGACTCGCTTATGCATGGGTAACTTATTCATACCCATTTTATATTGAACTTTTTAGCCTATATCAAGCATTTATTTCACTTTGAATGTAAATTTCCTGCCCGTCATTTGAAAAATGCCTTGAGATAAAACATCCATACCAAGTAAAATATCAAAATTGTGATTTTCTTCGGCCAGCTCAGGCCCTTCTAATATCTTTTCTGGAATTAGCATTTCGGATGTATTGTTTGCATCATTCAAAAAGCCTATTCTAAACATATAATATGGTGTGCTCATGACACCAGCACCTGTGGCGGTTTCTGTGAAACCGATTGGGTCTAATTCCAGACGTTTTGCAATAGATGGAACTATATATGTTGTTGTTGCACCCGTATCAACCAAAGCCTTAAGAACAAGCAATTTTGGGGCGCTTTGTGCTAGATCTTGCCCCACGCCATCTAGTCTCTGAATGGGTACTACAACAACATTACAAAATATTTGCCTGCCGTTATGCGTTCCTGAAATTAGCATATCGATAAAAGCCTAAATCAGCAGGCTTTTGGGCCACTTTTTGAATTGAGAACAGCTTGTCAGGAAACATTGAATTTGCGGCTATGTTTGCTGATTCAATATCATCATAGTATTCTATCACTTTAGAATCTTTTAAGAGCAAATATTTACCGTGTTGCCTTTCATCTAAATTTGTCAAAATAGTTTTGTAAAAAGCAAAATTCTTTTTCGCCTCTTCAATTCGTTTTTCTCGTTGTGTCATTTTTTCCCCTTCCAGCGAGCTTTAGCCGCCTTTTTTGCAATATCAGATCGCTCTTGAGCTGTTAGTTTTTCTGCGCGTGCCTTAGCGCCAGCCTGACCACTTCTGGTTCGACCTGAAAACATCTCTTTATTATCAGGTATCTCTCCAGTAGCTATTTGTGCTACCATTACCGCACGAGATACTGCATCGGCAGGCCGTTTTTCTTTATTAGGTCCAGTTGGCATTGTTCTCAGTTTTCAAGCGTTTATGATTCGTTAACGTAAAGTATTTCGAAAAGATTTCCAAATCACTTATTGCAAGCATGATTTATTCAACTTGAATTACAAGGCAAAATATCATTATAATTCAAACTGAGACACTACCCACAATCGGTTAGGATTGCCTGTCACCCCTTTTAGGTATAAAAGAGGCTATGATTAAAACGGGGCCAAAAAATAAACTCACAATATTGCGCGCTGCAGTCTTCGGCTTTGCATGCCTCTTGATAAACACACTTTTAACGGGCCCAGCTTTCGCGCAAAAACAAAGCCCGCAAAGCTTGGTAACAGCGTTTCAAATGACATTTGAAAATGTACGTTCTTCGCTCATAGAAGCACCTGAAGCCTCACGTAAATATGTGCAAACCGCTATTCAAGTTTACAATACCGCCCCCTCAAGGCCCGGACATTTATACAAGACACCACCAGCCCAAGCCGTAAAAGAAGATTTCACCTTATCGGGCAGCTGGGTGCCAAATGGCCGTCCCATCATTTCGCCGGAATGGGCAAATAACACACCCTTGGAACTCGGTCGCGCCGATATGTTTCGGCCCCCTGCCCCGCCGCCGATCCATTCTACGGCTTATCAGAAAGCCTTAGAAGAGGTCTTCTCTATTGGTGAGGATACAAGCGAAACCCGTCTTGCTGACCAGTCTATAATCGGGCGGTTCTGGGCGGATGGTTTGGCAACGATCTCGCCGCCCGGACGCTGGAACGATATTGCCTTGGATATGAGCCAAAACCTGCCCCCCCAAAAGAAACGAGAACTGTTTTTAGCCTTAAACATTGCCTTATATGATGCCGGTATCGCCGCATGGGATACGAAATATCATTATCAATATTGGCGTCCCCAAACCGCGATAGGCGTGGCCAATCCCGATTTTATTGACTGGGTTCCGATGATGGAAAACCCGTTTCATCCAGAATATGTTTCTGGACATTCAACCTTTAGCGGGGCGGGAGCCGCCATATTAACCGCGTTTTTTGGCCCCCAAGAGTTCTGTCTTGACTCGGAAGCCATAGAGCTTCGCGGCCTGATACGCTGTTATACCTCCTTTAACGCCGCCGCCGATGAGGCGGGACTAAGCCGGATTTATGGCGGCATACATTTTTCTTTTTCCAACAAGCAAGGTCTTGAGCTTGGCCGCAAAGTGGCCGCACATACGCTCAAAAACCTCAAGGAAAAGGGCTTTATCAGCCAACCCTAGCCTCACCCACCTCAATTTACGATTATGTGGGGTGAAAATAAATATCAGCCCAAGCCTAGGCGAATCTAAATAGATTGTTTACTGTTTTCGCGAATTTAGAGTTAAGAACGATTTGGTTAGGCTCTTTATAATGGCCCCAAATCGCGAAACGCGCATAAGGAGACAACATGGCTGACCTATTAACGCTCGAAGCATTTTTCACGCTCTTCATGTTAATTTTATTGCAGGCCGTGTTGGGCTTTGACAATCTTCTATATATTGCGATTGAAAGTAATAAGGTCAAAGATCCAAAAGACGCCAAGAAAGTCCGCCAATGGGGAATCGGTATTGCTGTGGCGCTCAGGATCATACTCTTATTTGTTATCGTCGCGCTTTTCGGGGCGCTGGCAAAACCCTTATTTTCTTTACACCTAGGCAATATCATCCACGGTGAGTTCACCATGCAGGCCCTTGTGACGCTTTTTGGCGGGGCGTTTATTATATATACGGCGATAAAAGAGATTAATCACCTCTTGGTCGTGGACCATATTGAGCATAGTGAGGGCTCTGGCGCGCGCTCTGTGATGAAAGCCACGGCCCTTATCGTGATGATGAACCTTGTCTTCTCATTTGATTCAATCCTGTCGGCCATGGCCATTGCCTCTGTAAAGGACGAAGTCACTGGTGCGGTATCCTACCAAGTGCCGCTTATGGTCATCGCGATTATAGCCTCGGGTATTGCCATGATCTTGCTGGCTGATGCGGTGACAGATTTTCTGAAGAAAAACCGTATGTATCAGGTTTTAGGTTTATTTATTTTATTCCTTGTTGGCGTTTTGCTCGTCACAGAAGGGGCGCATTTAGCGCATCTGAAACTGTTTGGTTTCCATATTAATGCGATGAGTAAATCAAGTTTCTATCTTGTTATCGGGGTTTTGGTGGTGACGGATATTCTGTCCAATAAATACCAAAAGCGTCTCTGGGCGCAAAGAGAAGCTGAACTATTGGGCCATAACACACATGGTTCAGACGACGCCCATCACACATAATCCATCTTGTGCCTATAATTGACCCAGACAAAATTGAGACCATTTTAGGCACAAGCTATCCCGCGGAATTTAACGAGCCCTGTAAAGACAGGCAGACAAGGCGGCTTTCAGACGCTGGTGGCCTGTCACAATTCGGCGTTAGTCTGGTAACACTCCCGCCGGGCTGTTGAGCCTCCCAAAGACATTATCACAGTGCTGAGGATGAATTTGTTTATATTCTATCCGGCCATCCCACCTTACATGATGATAATGGTGAAACTCTATTGTCTCCCGGAGATAGTTGCGCACATCCTGCGGGGGACGGAAACGGCCATCACCTGATTAATCATAGCCAAGAGATGGTGAACTTTCTTGTTGTGGGCACGCGTAACCCCCAAAAGGATCATTGCCGCTATCCCGATATAGATCTGGACCTGCCCCCAAACGGGACGCCCGCGCGCGAAAAGCACCATAAAGACGGCACAAAATATTAAATAGCCGAGGCAATTGCTTGAGCCTTCAAGCCCTAATCCGTCTGTATTTCCTTTGCAGGAATTATAACAAAATTAACCTTAATATGGTTGTTTTTACGCGATTAATTCATTCGAAGAGCTTGAATAGAGGGGTGAAAGCACTTTTAGAGAGGTCTAACATGCATATTTCACAAATATCACTTATCGCGCTTATTGGCAGTTTATCACTCGCTATTGCGGCTCCAGTTTCCGCGCAATCCGTCAACGATACCGACCAGCCTAGACGTAAAATCATTCGCAAGGTCGAGCCCATTCCTTATTGGGTTGAAGCCGATCAACTCAGCATTCGTGACAACCCTGTTGCGGGTAATGTCGTAGGCATGTTGGAACTTGGCAAGAAAGTCAAAGCCTATGAAACATTTGAAAACTGGGTCCGCATCACCCCAGATGGCAGTGAAGCGCGTTGGATCAATACTAACTATCTGACGCATAAGGAAGTTACATGGACGAATTATGATAGTAAAGCCAAAAGCAAACGCTTTTCGCGCGCCAATTCGTCTACAACAGATATTGTCCTGAAAAGAATTAGAGTGCCAGAAGACAAATCTGTGCGCCTGCATGCCACCTCTATTCGCACACCTGTTGAAAATGAAAAACTGATTGTCACACGACAAACTTTTCGGGCTGGGCCTTTCTTTATGAAACACCAAATTAATTGTCAGGACAAAGACAATCCTGAAATTAAATTCCTTGGTGAAGGTTTTAATTATGTGATGATGGAACGTCAGGCCAAATTAAATGCGGCACGCGCAAAGACCGTCTCGGCCAGCAAGGCCTTAGAACGCCCAACTGTGCCAGACTATGAACCAAACGCCACCGTTAAAGCGATCGGGAAATTTGCCTGCAAATATAGAGGTAAGAGCTTCTAAGAGACCACCTGAGCCTCAATCTCATTGTCTGGCAGTGGACACACAATACCCGTAGGCCCGTGCATGCAATAGCCGCGCGGGTTTTTTGCTAGGTATTGTTGATGATAATCCTCAGCCGGATGATAAATATCAGCAGGCGCGATTTGTGTTGTCACTGCCCGTCCATAAGCGCGGGCATAACGTATCGCCGCCTCTTTGGCATGTGATAAATGCGTCTCATTATAGGTATAGACTGTTGAGCGGTATTGCGGGCCGCGGTCATTACCTTGACGGTCCCCTTGGGTTGGGTCGTGATTTTCAAAAAACACTTTTAAGATTTCCTGAAACGAAATTACGGCCGGATCAAACACAACATGGATAACTTCGGCATGGCCTGTCGTGCCGCTGCAGGCTAATTTATAATCAGGGGCTGGATGATGCCCGCCAGCATATCCCACAGAGGTGACATAAACTCCCGGCAGTTTCCAGAAGATACGTTCTGCCCCCCAAAAACATCCCATGCCGAGCAAGACTTGCTCATAGCCTTGCGGATAATTGGCAAACATATCATTTCCATTCACATAATGTTTTGTGTGTGATGCCAACATGTGTTCTCTCCTGTCTCCTGCCTCACTAGAGCGGGGCTAGGGCTGCATAATAGCTTCTAAAATAACGGCCAATTGCGCGGCCATATCCAAGGCTTTCTCGTCCGTCTCAATATGGTCTTGACGCAACTCTAATGCAAGATGGGCAAAGCCGAGCGGCGCAACATGTTTATCAATTGTGTAATTCAGATCATAGGCCGAATAGGGCTTGTTGATATCAATATTTAGTGAGGGGTCATAGCGGCGCATTAAAGCCTGAAATGTCTTAGCCGTAGCAAGGTCATGTTTTACCAGAAGGCCAATATCGGTTGATCGCGGACTGTGACCTCGAATTTGCGGGGTAAAACTATGTACTGAGATGATGAGTGTTTTCGCAACAAGTCCTGCCAGCTTTTGTTTTAAGGCTTCATGGTAAGGCCCGTAATATGTCTCTAATCGGGCACGCATTTGTGCCTGTGTTAAATTTTGATTTCCCGGAATATCCGTCCCGTCACTGTCCACCGGGATAAGACCGCTCGCTGCAGGATCGCGGTTCATGTCAATGACAAGGCGCGAAACCTTTGCCAGATGTCCCGCACAGCCAAAATGGGAGCACAGCGCGCGAATCACGGTTTGCGAACCAATATCCCACGCAATATGACGGCTTAAATCAGCCCCGCTTAATCCTAAATTTTCAAAGGGTGCAGGGATAAATTTAGAGGCATGATCCCCGAAGATAAATAAAGGGTGCCCAGACCTTGGCGTAATCGTTTCATATGCTTGGCTCATGACTTACCTTACCCTATCAGGGCGTCTATGCCAGCCTCTTTATCCATTACGGTCTATGCAAGCGTGTCCGACGCGGGTCTTCGAGAAGCCAGTAAAGTACATTATCTTCAAAGACGGGATTGCTTGTGATTTTCCTATGCTCTGAGGGCACAAATAATACGGAGGTCCATTCTATCGGCGTTTGTAGGCTGGGTTGCCACGTACCGCCTATCCGCTCATCCATAAGCGCGCTGGAACGCAGAACTGTTTTATCACCCGGAGCGGTGCGCAAGACATCAACATCACCGTCTTGACTATCAATTGAAATAACGGAAGCCACATTTGCCGCATCACCAGCGACGAGGAATAGCTCAAGACCTCGTGGCGGTTTGGCAGGAATATCAATAGCAGATTGGAACTGCTTTGCCCGCTGCAAGGCATGAGCTTGAAATTTCAGGGCTATTTGGCGGCGCGCATCTGCATCTTCAATATCGGGCAGAAGCTGGGTCAATATCTCTTGCGTAGTTTTGTCATTTGCGGCCAGTCCCCAGCCCATATCTTGCCAAAGTTTGGGCTCCAGCAGGTTCGTCACCGGATTGGCTTCATCGCCGTCCCATACCAGAGAACCATGTCTGGAACGCGGCAGTAATTGATAAACAGACGGAAATGTCCCTAAGATCGCGGCCGGATAATGAGGCAATAAAGGCCGGCCCGTATTAAATCCATTGCGTAATTGATCAAAAGCCTCAAGGGAGCCGGCATTTGGCGGGGCGATCAGCACGGCTCTTTCAATATCCTTTGCACCGGCCCATGTGACAGGCCCAGTCGTCCCCTCCTGTGGTAAGAGCTTGCCGCCATAACGTAAGTAATACCGAGTTAAAAGAGCGCCCATAGAGTGGGCGGCAATATCGAATTTGACTTCCGCGTTATGAATACCGAATTCTTTGACATATTGCGCTTGAACTTCGCGCCGGCGCGCTTCAATAAACTCACCGAATTTCTTCGCATTATAAGCAATATCGCGCCGCCAGTCATAATCGAACTGAAAACAAGTAAAATGGTCCGTACCGTAATCAATCGTATTTAAACCGAGTGCTCGGTCGCGGTAACCCCCGGCACCAAGCGTGGTGAGGATACCGGCATAGGCTTGTATCGTAATTGGAAAGCCCGCAAGATCCAGTTCGAGATTTTCTAAAACACCGTCAGGGCGAATAAATCCCACATCATTTTTTTCATGACTATGCTCTGTGTAAACAGCGCCAGCCCCTTCGGAGACACTGTCCAATGATAAGGCGATTAATTGACGTCCCTGCGCCGTAGAGGGGTCTGCGTAATTCGCCCGAAAGGCCCCCCAGACGGTTTGGCCGCTCACATCATCCACTAAGCGCGAGCCTAAAATACCGGGTATGACGATAATCGGGTTTCTGTCAGGCAAATGATATTGCGCCGATTGTTGGTAGATTTGCTTTATAGCGACCTTTTGCTTGGGTGCTGAGCTACAGGCGCTAAGAAGCAATAAGCCACAAGACAGGATAAAATATCCAATATCTTTTACGGTGTGCATGCTTAGCATATCTCTCTCTGATATATAATTATGCCTTTACCTAAACGGAATTAGCCCAAATTGTAAATCACAGCCAATCACAAGCAATTGATTTTAAAGGGTCAAAACGCCTTAATGACTTTAAAAGCGAAAAGGCTTGAGACTGAAAAGAAGATAAAATGGGCAACATTTAACGCAGCCGGAACAAAATGTTTCCCGATAGAGGGCATGAATAACAAGGTCGAGAACACGATTAAAATCAAACCAAAAGGTGTAAATAAAGCCAGCCATTTTGGGTAATAGGTCTCACGCCTATAAATAACATAAGCTAATATGGCAGACATTATCATCACTTGGGCACGAATGATTTGTAAGAGCGGATAACTCAGCGCGTCGACTTTGGACTGCACAGTAGCAAGCGCACTAGCAGCTTCCTCGCTATGGGCAGATATGGCCTGTACCAACAAGCCTTGATAGGCATTCGAAATCAACCACGCAAAGCCCAACATAAACCCGATGATCGCCAAAGCCATAATCACAGAGCCTAAAAATTTATCCCTTAATTTGAGCATGCCGACAATATGCCAATAGCCAAAAATATAAAAAGGCGCCCCGAGAGCGCTTAGGTAAAAGCCTCGCGTCAATTCCGCTTCTGTGGGATACAAAAAATTGGCGTAATTATTGGTCGCCCCGTGATTAAGCTCGGGCGCATATAAAAGGTAATATTCGCCAATACCTGTCACAAGTGCTGCAAAGACACCTAGCAACCCCGTTAGAAATAGCCATTTCGTTTTTTTATCAGGGTCTATGTTAAGGCTCATTTAGCCCTCAACGACGTTGAGTCCCCAGCGGGACGCGTGACTTTAAGGGTTTTATTACGGCCCGGATTTGTGATCGTTTGTTTTGGACCCGTTAGATACTGAATATCAACCGAGTTGATAGCCACGTCTTGTCCCAAACCGAAATAAAGTAGGTGCGAGCTATCAGACCCAAGGCCCTCACTTGTAATAAAATGTTTGGTCAGAGTTTTGCCGGACGTCAAATGGGCCGTCGCTACCGCACCCAATGATTTCGCAGTATTGGGTAGTTCCAGCTTTAGCCAATTATTACCGTGCCCTCCATTCATCTGCACTTTAGAGTGCCCTTTAAGATTTGTACGGACCATATCCAGCGCGCCGTCATTGTTAAAATCACTGGCAAGCGCAGCTATTTCAAAAGCCTTATTTACCGTATTGGCTTCTTTTTCCTTATCAGTGAATAAGCCGCTCTCAGACTGGAAAAGTGTGCGGCCGGGCAGATAGAACAAATGGTTATAAGGCAGTTGCACATAGTTTTGCGAAATGATGAGGTCTTGTCGCATATCCGCGTTAAAGTCTTCAAATAACATGCCCCATGAAAACTCATAATCTGCTAAATTCAAATCTTTGGCTGTGTCAGTAAACTTGAAATCACCTTCATTTTTAAAGACGATTATGTCTGGATTGAAAATCTGATCCTTGGTGAGATCACCGCGCACAACCTTGCCCATAAGCGGGCCCATATTTCCAACATTGGAAAAGGCAAAATCGACAAGACCGTCATTATTATAATCCCCAATGGCGTTGCCCATAGGGTAGCTATATTGGCGCTTTTCGGGATCATCTGAATTATTGGGGTTTTCGACATTAGTGAATTTAACCGGGCCAGTCGCAATATTATCCGCATTAAACGCCGTATCGTTACGCCATGTCCTGACTTGGCCCGTATCATGCGAGACGACCAAATCCATATCCCTGTCTCCGTCAATATCAATGAAATTGCCCTGAAAACTATTATGGATATAGCTCATCCCAGAGCTTTGCGTAATATCGGTAAAACTATTATCTCCATTATTTTGGAAAATCAGGCTAGTGGCCCCGTAAGTCGGGCCATTAAATCCGGTCTGGCCTTTCACAAATTGCTTTTTAATATAGGCCCCGATAAACATATCGACAAAGCCGTCATTATTGACGTCCCCCAAAGCCACGGAAAGCGGAGCGGAAAACTCGTTAAAGGGCAAGCCAAGTTTTTCTTCCCTAAATTGTCCTTGAGAATTATAGGCGATATAGACATCATCTTCACGTGCAATGACAAGGTCATCCCAACCATTTTCATCTATATCCAGAACGGCAACCCCGAAACTTTCCGCCGATTTGGGACGGCCCAGTTTTGTGAGTTCTGATATATCCACAAAGCTGCCATCTGCCTTATAAGCATAGATCACGTCCGGCTGTCCCAAACCCCCGCCCAGAAAGATTTCCTCAACCCCGTCATTATCGATATCAATAACTGCGCCCGCAAAGAATGGCAGGCTCTTTTCTGCCGAGAAGGCGTGGTTAAAAGGCAAAGTGACGGTTTTAAATTTCGGTACTGAAGCAATTTCCTGATCAGGATAGCGGTCCGTATTAGCTTGATGAAAAAAGAATCCCAGAAAAGCTGTTAACCCGGCGAGTATGACAGCCGGAATAAGTTCCGCCCAGAACACCCAATGTCTCCATGATCGGGGTTTGAGAGATTTGATCAAACGGCCAAAGCGCGTATTATGCGGGCAGGCCTCGCGTTTTCTGTTTATCAGAAAAAGGATAATCCCGCTAAAAAACACAGCCACAGCAGCATAGAATAAAGCCCCATTATCATTATTGACATTGATGCCCAGTGTCGAAAAAAGATGAAAAAATATCGCCCCGCCCATGAGCGCGCTTGCCCCCAAGCCACCCCAAGCATGCAGTAATTGACGATGGGTCGATTTGGAAGGATTGGTTTTTTTAATCTTACCCGACAGCCAAATAAGGGCAGGCGATAATAAAACCAAAGAGGCTGTCAATTCCATAGACCCAATAACATAACCGCCAAAGCGACCAAAGGCACTTCCAATGGCCTCGCCTAGAAATCCAGACATCCATTCGCCAATCGTGCCAAATATGTGTTGGGTTTCAGGTGCGCCGGTAAATTTAAACGGTAAAGACGGTAAAAAAACAGCCAGGATAAAGCCAACTATCAACCAGCTTAATATGACCCGTAATTTTGACGGCTCTAAATTATCAACGGATTTATCCATAATGTCCCCAACCCTTTATCAATTTGTCAAGGAACATACGCCCATTTTCAGCAAAGGGGCAAGCAGCGCCTGTTGACGATTTCGTTAGCCCGAGGGGCTTTCAGGGTGAGTTATCTTTCAAACATCAGGGAGAATGAGACGGGAACCACAGGCGTGATAGATGAGAGCTTGGCCAATTCTTGTAATTTGTCCACGCCCGACTGTAAGCCAAAATCATCGGCATGGACATAGACAGGGGTAGCCGAGCTAACCAAAACTTTGTTTGGCCCCAAGCGCGTCACCAAGGTCTGAGCTGGAAAGCTTGCAGAGACATCCTTTAAGG
>CAZNCJ010000072.1:0-12065 GCA_964571595.1 uncultured Caulobacterales bacterium
AGTAGAGACTAATGGTCAAAATAGGCCCCATTGGCGATGAAATAACGTCTCTTCCTATCTACAATATGTCTCACATTCCGCTAAGCTAGGGAAACTACGGCATTAATTTGAGAGAGATAAAACAGTCCTGTTTAGGGCGGACTGTTTGGTGGTGTGCCCAGTCGTCTGCGAACAAGTCTCACAGCCAAATTCCCTGAAAAACAGGGAATTTACAGGGAAATTTTGAATTAATAGGACTGTTTACTCATAGTAGCCCACACAACTGCATGAAAAGACAAGCGTTTTCGAAAAATTCCCTAAAAAATTATCAGGGAAATATATGTCTAAAACAGAGAAGTTAAAATAAATCAAAACTCAAACTTTGAAAAATGCTGTCACATATGATTGCATCTTTTACTATGAATAAAGTGGTTTTAGACACAAATATATTTGTCTATGCCTTACTCAATAAAAACGGAGCCCCAAGACATATTATCCGTCTAGCCCTTCAAAATGAGATTAAACCTATTTTCGGCAATGCCTTACTAAAGGAATATGAAGATGTTTTATCGCGTGAAAAAATTATCAAAAATGTCCCTTATCCCCAAGTGAAAGACTGACGCTTTTTTCTGCGCTTTTGTCGGTAAGCGATTGGGTATCTGTTTATTATTTATGGCGACCCAATTTACGCGATGAAGGACATAATCACTTAATAGAACTTGCAATGGCAAGCGGAGCCACAACAATTATTACAGCCAATAAAAAAGACATTGCGCATGGGGGTCTACTTTTTCCAGAGCTTAGAATTTTTACGGCAAGCGAATATCTTAAAGATAGGAGTTTATCATGAGCACACTCACCATCAGACTGCCAGATGATCAGCATGAGCGCTTAAAAGCTCTCGCCTCCAAGCGCGGCTTAAGTTTGAATAAATTATTCGAGGAATTTACCTCAAAAGCCATTGCCGAATTTGACGCCGAAACGCGCTTCAAAGTTCTGGCTGCTAAAGGAAATATAAAAGACGGGCTAGCCTTACTCGACAAAATTGATGAATATTTCGAATAATAAATGAGTGAAACACGGATGAAGCCCAAGCCAGCATCCTATTCTGAGCGTTAAAAACTTCTGGTGAAACGTAGCAATATCCTCAAATCGGACGTTAGCCAAAACTTATTTTGGAGAACTCAAAAAGATAAGATGAAAAATCACCCTTATCCATATAGCGTACATCATGCCCGACCTGATTGACGGTCACATAAGGTAAAACGAGGCCATGAAGCATCAACTCATCGCCGCGATAGGGTGAGCTGTCCTCTTGTAAAATATACTCTGCGTCTGAGTCGAGGCCAACAAGCCGGGCACGCCTTGTGGGTAAATTTGGGGCCGCGAGAATATGAAAATAAGCAAGATATATTTTTGTTTTATCCCGTGTCGTATATTGCCAACACACCTCATTGGATGTTTTCATGACCCTATCAAATTGCCCCCCGACCATATCAGGCGCTGTTTTTTTAGCCTTGGCCATATAGTCTTGCAAAGCCGCTTTATCGTGGTCCAGATCATATTCATTCAAAGACAAGCCGCGAGCGGCGCAAAATATACCAGCCATGAACCGCGTCTTAAGCGAGGAGATACGGCCATTTTGATGATTGGGTGACGGCCCGACATAAGCTGCCAGAACATCAGTCGGGAACAGATAGGACGCCCCGTGAATAATACTTAACCGACCAATCGGGTCACACATATCACTGGTCCATGTTTGCGGCATGTAACTCAGCATTCCGAGATCAAATCGGTTGCCACCACTGGCACAATTCTCGAATAATATATCCGGATATTTAGATGTGAGTTTGCCGAGGAGGTCATAAAGGCCAAGCATATAGCGATGAATGATCTCACCTTGCTGCTCGGGCGGAAGTGTACTTGAACCGATCTCAGTCATATTCCGGTTCATATCCCATTTGACATAATCAATATCCCCACAGGATAAGATAGTATCGAGCTTTTCAAAAATATGCGCCCGCACATCCGCTCGCGACATATCCAGAGTCAGTTGGTTACGCCCCAAAGAGGGGATACGTCCGGGCACATGTAATATCCAATCCGGATGATCTTTATAGAACTGGCTATTTGGGTTGACCATTTCAGGTTCGAACCAGAGCCCGAATTTCAGACCCTTGCTTTTCACACATTTCGCCAACCACGGAATACCCTTGGAAAAGCGCGCCTTATCTGCCGTCCAGTCTCCCAGTGAACTGGTATCATCACGACGACCTTCAAACCACCCATCATCAAGTACGAGCATATCCACACCGATCTCTTTGGCTTTATCGGCGAGCGCTAAGACCTTATCTTGATTAACATCAAAATAGTCGGCCTCCCATGTGTTGAGATAGGTTGGACGTGGTTTTAAGCGGAATTGCGGCGGTGAAATCTTATCGCGTACGAAATTATGCCAGATGTGACTCATGCCGCGTAATCCTTGATTTGAAAAAACCGAGAGCGCTTCGGGGGTTTCAAAGCTCTCACCTGGATTAAGGATCCACCGAAAATTGAACGGGTTCATCCCAATCATAAGCCGGACATCTTCAAACTCGCCCTTTTCAATAGTGAACGCGAAATTCCCGCTATAAATTAACGTGCCTGCATAGACGCAACCATGATCTTCGCCGGCCCCTTTTTCCATGAGGGCGACAAAGGGGCTGTGGGCAGCGCTGGATGTGCCCCGTGTCGACTCAATCACAAATCGCCCTGCGGGAACAGCTATACGCTCTTCATTTAATTCACGCGACCATGTCCCGTGAAGGTGCAGTACATCGTAATCATCCGCGGGAAAATCAAAAGACGCACTGTAGACATTTTGAAGTTCTATCGGAGCTTGTGACTTATTCCTGAAATGGACTGACCGTGCTAAGACACCAAAATCCTCATAAATGGTGTAAGATAGGTCGACTTCTAATCCATAAAGCGGATCTTCGAGTGTTATAATAAGCTGTTCACATTCCCCGCCGCGTGCCGAAGGTAGAGTTTCAAGTAAAGCCTTATTTTTATGCAATTTATGAGATTTATAATATAACGAGAAAACACTATTGCCATCTTTATTGCGCCCATGAAAGGCCGGTTGGCGATAATCAGACCGCCCATAGGTCGGATATTCTTGCGGCAGGTCATTGAGGCTTAAATAGGGCTTGTCTTCAAAATTAGACGCGACCTCTCTTTGAGTTCGCAGATGATGTGGCTTAATATTAAGCGGGCCAGATATGGGAGCGCCATAATAAACATGCTCTAATAAATCCGCCTCACCAACACGAAACACATATGAGAAATAATCATTCTCTAATGCAAAAGTCAGATCATCAGAAACCTGGATCACTATAAACCTCTTTCCAAAAATAAACCCGCCAAAGAGCGGGTTTAAACTAAACTTATATTGATAAAATGGCTATCAAAATTAAACGCTTTAGAAAGACCCTCTCACACCAAAGATATAACGGGCACCATTATCAATGAAGGTTTCAAGGAAAGTGGCCCTCTCAGAGAATGTGAAAGCTTGCTCATTAAAGACGTTTTGGCCTTCCGCGAAGATGGCAATATCATACCCGACCCAAGGCTCGAGCGAATAGGATGTTGTGAAATCCACTTGCGTAAAGTCATCTTGAATATCCGCAAAGCCACCTTCACCTTCGGTCGTCGCCAAGAATTCACCCCGATGATTAAGCGATATACGCGCCTGCAAACCATGATTTTCATAGAAGATAGAAGCATTCGCTGAAAAATCAGAAATATTCTCAAGCGCAGTTCCACCTGACGTGCTGGCATCGGCAAAGGTGACATTACCCAATACACCAAACCCGCTATCATGGAGATACTGAGCTGCAAGCTCGACGCCTATAATATCTGAGTCGTCGATATTATCAGGTTGTGAATTCAAGAACGTAATCGTTTGCGGTCCCTCAGACGCATTTGTCTGGATATTGAGTGATTCTGGAATAGTTATGTCGAGTGGATTATTTGTATTGGCCACAAAATCTGTCACGCTCTTATAAAAAACAGCTCCTGTTAAAGACAGGCCATTATCCCCATACCATTCCAATGAGGCGTCAATGTTATCTGATCTTATCGCCTCTAGATTTGGGTTTCCTGACGCTGTTGACTCGGTCCCTTCATTGATCTGCGTTACCGATAAAACAGGTGAGAGATCGTTAAAAGTCGGACGCGCAAGGGACCGCGAGAATGCGGCACGCGCTTTGAGATTTTCTTTCAAATCAACCGCGATGTTAAAGCTAGGCAGCACATCGACAAATGTGTTGCTGACAGTTTGAGTGCCCGCATTACTCACCGTGATAGGGTTGTTACCAGACCCACCAGTCGCAAGAGGATCAAGCGAAATAGATGTAAAGTCCGAGGCAGCCCCCGTCGTGGTTAGGTTTGTGCGCGTAACACGCACGCCAGCATTAGCTCGAAATGGGAAGTTTCCAAGGTTTCCGCCAAAATCAAGTTGTGTGTAACCACTAATGATATCCTCTTCGACAGAGAAAGATTGAACGTCATTAATCACAGGCGTCAAGAAACTCTCCAAGCCAGAAAGTTCGGCAACCGTTCCTGTTTCCGTTATGGTAAATGTGCTTGGGGTATTAATATCAAAAGCGGCTACCTCATTTAATGTCACAGTCTCCCCATTATTAAGCAAGGTTTCTGCTTCCGCTTCTATGACTCCGTCGCCATTAAGGTCTATCCCGCCATTAGCTCCAACGCGGATACCTTGTTCTTGGCCCAAATTAAGAAAAGCTTGCTCAACAAGACTAATATCCACAAGGCCAAAATTACGCGGCAGATTAGCGCTCGTGGAACTGAGGAAGCCTGCGTCCTCGCCATTAAACGGCGTAATTAGGTTAGCTTGTTGCTCCGGTGTAAGGAAATCAGCAAACCCAAGCGAGCGGTCACAGATAGCCGCATTTGCAATGCCGCCATTAGGTCCGGGGTTTTGAACGTTAGGTAAGAAAATTGTTCCGTCACCACAAAATGTATTTTGGTTATTGATGAGGTTATTTGCCTTTTCGCGGGTTGAATAATCAACGCCGAAACTAAGCTTCGTCTCATTTTCATCCGCAAATTCCCACTCCGCATCCCCGCTAATCGTAAAGACCTCGTCGGAAATTTCATTGGAAGAGTTTCGTGAGAAATGAAGACGCGCATTTTCACCCGATAGCTGATCTAGCCCTACAAGAAGACTAGAAACATCAGCCGCTGGATCTAATTGAGAAATAAGTTGCGGAATATTAGAGACCGCTGGATTGTTCGCAGGCGCGTCCGGATTTTGAATAACAATATCCGGCGCATCATTGAAATCAGGTAAGACCTGAAATATCCCATTTGGCACTTCATCCGCGGGTGTTTGTGAGAAATTTAAGCCTGGAAAACCGACAACAAAGAATGACCCGGTTCCGTCATTCCCACCAATATTATCTCGTATGCCGTCCGCCTCCGAATAAGATACATCCAACTCGGTTGTTAATTTATCATTCCATCTTTGCTTGTAATTACCACCAATTTGGAAGGTTTCAGTGTCCGCATTAGCGCGCCGCGCGACGAAGTCGAAAATGTTCGTAAAGCCTACACCAAAAGCACTACCGGTTTCATTCGCGCCGAAATTTGTATCCTGCGCGATCACATCATTATTTTCGTCAACTACCGCATTGATAACATTTGGCGGTTGAGTAAAAACAGATAGTGAGTCTGAATTACTTGGGCTCTCAAAGCTTGTGTAAAGCCCGTCAATCGTAAAGGACGTATTATCATTGGGCTCATACTCAAGCTGCAAAGTTGCACCGATACGTTCGCGCTCTTCTTCATTGAGGTTGAGATTGAGAGTATTCAAACGGTCATTAATGCCGTCACCATTAAAGTCTGTACTCGAATCAATTGTAATGGACTCAGCCGTATCGGTTCTGAAATCTCTTTCTTGGAACGAGACGGAGCCGATTATACCAATCGTGTCATTGGCAAATGTGTTCGACAGCACACCAGAAGCTTTAAAGCCGAAATCATCAGCAAGGCCTTCATATTGTGTCGCGATTTGCCCTGCGCCGTGAAAACCGGGATTATCAAGCGCACGGGCTGTTTGGATATTTACCAAACCACCGATTGACCCATCTGTTTGCGAGGCTGTTGGGGATTTAAAGACTTGCGCCGCACTAATAAGTTCTGACGGGATGACATCAAAAGAAAATTCGCGACCGGCATTTTCTGTGGCGAGTTCACGACCCTTAAATGTCAGAATGTTAAATTCTTGACCCAAACCCCGTACTGTGACGAACTGACCTTCACCACCGCGAGAGCGCGTAATGGCGATACCTGTGACACGCTGCAAGCTTTCCGCAACATTTGTGTCCGGGAATTTACCAAGCTCTTCGGCTGAAATCGCATCAACAATCGAATCGGCATTACGTTTAACATCTAGCCCACGGTCAAGTGAGGCCCGAATACCTGTAGCGATAACTTCGTCAACATCAGACGGGCTTTGCGCTATTGCCGGTGCAGCTGTCAACATGGCGCTCATGGCGACCGAACTTGCAAGCATATAAGTGAGTTTAGAATTCATGGTTTCCCTCCGTAGTGTAATTTGTTCATTATTATTACGTGCCGAGGTTAATCAGCCTGTTTGGTATATACCGTTATTGTGAAAAATAATGTCGTCAAGCCCAAAAAATTCGATTTCGAACATTTTACCCATATAAAACGTAGATTCTTTACTATTTAGAATGTTTTATATAAAAAGTGACTTAAATGCAACAATATGGATACATTAGCCCAGGCTATATATAAATACGCCAAAACTAAAAAACTATTGATTTCCAGCACCTAAAGACAAGCTGTAATCCAGATTTAGCAAGGACGGCATGAGGTTAAAAGAAAGCGTTAACCGCCCGGATGTCTGATTGTTTTGATAGCCATGTTTCAAATGGCTTGGCCAAAATAAACAGTCACCATTTTTTACTCTTATTCTCGCTTGTCTTTGGTGAAATTTCAGCCCGTGCGGATTAGCTTTATCAGCTGGCTTGTCATAAAGCTCTGCGTGATAAGAGGACGAAGAAACTGGATGATAGAAATCGAGGGCCGTAAATTCATCCGTGTTTAAATATAGTGTGCCCGATAGCAAACTATTTGCATGATTATGTGCCGGCTGGCTTCCGCCAACTTCACACAGATTAAACCAAGCATTAATGATCTCAAGATCACCCGATTCTGAATAATTCATGAGCTCTTTATAGGTATAATTAGCCGCCTTTCTTAAATTTTGCTCAACTGTCTTGAGTGCGTCAAATTTTGCTAAAACATTTTGGCGGGAATAATAATGCGATAAGTGTCCCTGCTGATCCCGGTCCTCATCCACCGCCTTGGAAATATGCGTATTGAAAAATTTCGTAACTCTGTCTGTGTCCGGAACGGAGAATTTAAAAACCGGCACGGCAAATAAAGGCGCGACTTCCCATTTCATACTCTATACCTCCTACCCAAATACGGAGAACATTATATATCGTTCTCAAATTTTATCATAGCCGCAATGCCCCTGTCTCACATAAGTCTAAAATCAAAATATGTATCATAGGCCAAATTCAGTTTCACTGATTGCCCCCTTTTGACCTCTAATTTTTGGTCGAGCAATTGCGTAACCTGCCGCCAATGTTGTTCAGGGCGCGTTACTTGCGTGCTAAAAACAACATCAGAGGAAAGCTGAAGGTCAAACCACATCAATATCGCATTTACGGGCCCCCTTTTCGTAGTCTCTATAGTTTTCATATTGGAGAAGGTCAGGGCTGGGGCCCTTTGAAAATTGAAACGATCAATAACAAATGGCGCGCTCTTTATATGATTACCCTGTGTCTTTGCAAATTCTGCTTCGGTATCCGTATAACTTAAGCGATGCGACATCACCTCCATGGGTGAGAGGTCAAACCCACATACCTTATCAATCACATGATAAGTCTCAAGAGCGGGGCAAAAGCAAAGTACGCCCTTCAATGTGCCTGAATTTGGAATAATACGCGCATCCACTTTTAAAAGATGCGCCCAAGCGTGAGACAATATGGGCAGCACACCTTCACCTAACAAGGCATTATCAAAAATTTCCGTAACAAGACAATCCGCTTTTTCCGGTATATCTTTACCCACAATAATCTCCGAAGAAAGTTTCGGGATAATCGTTATGTCTTTACCATAACCATTCAGCTCAATAATTTCTTTGGCCGCACTCGCTAAAAGTTTATCCTTTTCAATAGCATAGACATGTTTAGCACCTGCACGAACCGCCATCATCGCCAAAATTCCGCTTCCACAACCAATATCCAGAACAATATCACCTGGCCTAATTTGTGCCTCTATAGCTTGCGCGTAAGCTGTATTTCTCTGGCTATCTGCTAGCATGGGTAAATGCCAAGACGGGGCAAGTGACGTGGCTAATTGCCCACGCATAAATCTGTAGTCTGAACGCGCAGGAAAGCGGTCTTCGGCAAGTTTTAAGACTTTCAGAGCCTCATAACTCTCACCCATCTTGTGGAGTAGTTTCGCAAGCCTTGTATACACTTCCTCTGTAGTAGGTTCCAATTTCATCGTGCGCTTATAAAATGATATGGCATCAGGCCAGCGCCCTGAATGCTCGGCAATCATACCCAAACCATAATAGGCTTGCCCGTGATCCGGCGAAACTTGTAAGATTTTATCAAAAGATGTTTTAGCGGCCTCAAACTTTCTCAAGCGATATTGCGCTTTTCCAAGTCCCATTAAGGCCGTTAGATCATGCGGTGTTTTATCCAGGACATGTCGAAACGAAGATGCGGCTTTTGCGACATTCCCTAGCTTTAAATATTGTTGGGCCTGATCTAAAATATTCTCAGCCATACTCAACTATTCGGGAAAACAATTTCGGCCCCACAATTTGACAGCAATCCATTGATTTCTTCATTATTATGAACATCTGTAACAACAATATCAAATTCGGAAATATGCCCAATACGATGCATTGCCCGACGTCCGAACTTATACTGATCAGCAACAAGGATAGATTGTTCAGAATTTTTAATCGTGGCGCGAGCAATACTGACTTCAAATTGATTGTAGTCCCATAATACCCCCTCTTCATCAATACTATTTGTCCCGACAATTCCATATTCCATAAATAATTGCTCGACGGCCTCTATTGTCGCAAGGCCCGTAATTGCCCCGTCAGGATGTCTAATTTGCCCTGCCGGTACAAGCGTTCGAAAGCTCTCATTCGCGTTTAAAGTCTCGGCGATGTGGATATTGTTTGTGAAAACTTTTAATCCATTATGCGCAAGTAATTTTTTTGCAATCACTTCAATTGTTGTCCCCGTATTTAAGAAAAGAGACGCATTATCAGGTATGAGCGAGGCGACCCTTTTGGCGATTTTTTCCTTAGCATCCACACGTGAATTTAACCTGTCCTCATAGGGTCGGTTATCAGATCGTCTAACCAAACCCGCGCCGCCGTGAAACCGCGTAATTAAGTCATGCGTTTTTAACTCGTTTAAATCACGTCTGATGGTTTGCGGGGTGACTTCAAAATAACTCACCATATCTTCTGTTGAAACAAACCCGTCCTCCGCGAGCATGGACAAAATTTCGGTTTGTCTTATAGAAGGGGAAAACTCAGTCATTATTACGCTTAATACTCCATCATTAATAATATTTACACATAAAAAGCCATTGACGTATAGCCGATTAATACTTTAACTCAATTATGTTCGAAATCGAACTTATACAAGAATTTAGAACTTACCATATAATTTTCGGAAAAATTAAATCTCTAATTACTATGGTAAGCCTCAAAACTAGGTGGCCACGTGCGTGCGCAAAAAAAAGATACACATATCAAATCTAGCTGAAACGGATATATTACCATTTAAAATCGGCACGCGGTCCGTATTTCGTCGTGATTTTAAGAAAAATGATGGCCGCGATTTATTTTTATATGGTTATGCGCCCCATAATCTTGACCCTTTAGAGCAAGAAAACTTTACACCCTGGAAAGGCGGGGAATTACGCTATCATCCTTTAAGGCAAGAATGGAATGTCTATGCGCCTCACCGACAAAACCGAACCTATAAACCTGTCACGACTGACGATCCGCTTGCCCCAAGCCGCCCAGATGCCCCACCGACAGAGATTCCGTTTGAAGATTTCGAATTAGCCGTTTTTGAAAATAAGTTCACCAATTTTCACATAGATGCAGCCCTCCCAGCATCACTTACCAATTGTAAGACAGCACAAGCAAAAGGGCATTGCGACGTTATTGTCTATGGGCCCGAAACCAAAGGGAATTTGCACACAATAGGACAAGATAAAAGACGGCTTTTACTGGCAGCGTGGATTGATCGTTACAACACACTTTTTGAGGCTGGACATAAATATGTCCTGCCTTTTGAAAATCGCGGGGACGAGGTCGGGGTGACGCTTCATCATCCGCACGGCCAAATCTATGCTTTTCCTTTCATTCCTAACACACAACAGCTCGCGTTAAAATCTTTTCAAGACGGCTATAATCTCTCTAAGGTTATTAAATCATTCAAACCAGATTTTGAAATTTTAAGTGCAGGAGGCTTAATGGCCTTTTGTCCACCCTTTGCCCGCTTTCCTTTTGAAGTCTGGATAGCCCCAGAAACATTCGCCGCAAATCCGCGTGAATTCACTGAAACCCAAGCCGATGGCTTTGCCTATCTCTTGGGCGAAATCACACGGCGCTATGATGCTTATTTTGAACGTGAAACAGCCTATATGCTCAGCCTGCAAGCGGCCCCCCTTGGACATGAAGATGTCTTTCATTTTACGGCGCAATTTTATCCCTTGCTTCGCTCGAAAACCCGTACAAAATTTTTAGCCTCCGTTGAACAGGCAACCGGCGTCTTTACGGTCGATGTTATGCCGGACAAGGCGGCTCAGATATTGCGAACACTTTAATGTCCGACACCTTATTTGCGAAAACATTTCAGAGTGAGCCTAGGTTAAGCCATTTCTCACCGGGGCGCGTAAATCTGATTGGAGAGCACACGGATTACAATGGCGGTTTTGTGCTCCCAACCGCCCTCCAAATTGGACTGGATATAGCCTATCAACCGCGTGCTGACGACCAGATCAACATTATCTCGAACGGATTTAAAGGCATGGCCAAAAGGCGGCTGGGTGAAACGACTACTGGTCATTGGTCTGATTATGTCGTGGGGAGTCTTAATTTTGCCAGCAATTATGGGCTAAATCCGTTAAGAGGCGCCAATATTGCAATCAGCTCAACGCTTCCTGTGGGGGCAGGATTGTCCTCATCAGCAGCGCTTATTGTCGGACTGTTGAAAATTAATCGTAATTTGAGTGCTAGCACATTGGATGACCTAAAGCTCGCACAAATAGCCCGTCAGGTCGAAAACGACTATATCGGCGTGCCTTGCGGGATTATGGATCAAGTCGCGGTCGCGGTCGCCACATCGGGCGAGGCTATAAAGCTTGACACGAATAGCTTAACCTACAATATCGTGCCGCTCCCGAGTTCACATAAAATGGCTATCCTCCATTCCGGGCATTACCGGCAGTTAAATGAGGGGCGTTACAAAGAGCGTAAAGAAGAATGCGACCTTATAAAGGAAGTGATGGGTCGGGAGGATATATGTAGGGCCTCTGTGGCTGACTTACAAACGCTTTCCCATTTACCAAACACCATGCAGCGACGCGCTCGCCATTGCGTGACGGAACACAAACGGACGCAAAAGGCTACGCAGTCTTTACAAGGTGAAGATATGCAAACATTTGGACACCTAATGATCGAGAGCCACATCTCCATGCAAAAGGATTTCGAGATCACGATCCCGGCTATTGATAATTTAGTAGAAGATGCAGTTAAGCTTGGTGCGTTAGGCGCGCGCATGACCGGCGGCGGGTTTGGCGGCTGTATTGTCGCTTGTGTCCCGAAGGATAATGTCCAAAAATGGTCGCAAAGCTTAATTGCGAAACACCCAAAGGCGTTTTATGTCTGTTGATCTGAAAGGACAAAAATATCTTGTTATCGGCGGGGCTGGTTATAT
>CAZNCJ010000073.1:0-11854 GCA_964571595.1 uncultured Caulobacterales bacterium
TACGGACACTAGCACCTGAAGCTAGCGCGTCTACCAATTCCGCCATCTGGGCACGGCTGAGCGCTTCCTACAGTTCAAGCTGAAAGGGGTCAATCGCCTTTTGTGCAAAGGTGATACATCACGGCGATATTTGCGCGTGTTCACAATCAAGTGCTATATGGTCGCAAATGCGATTTAGTACTGTAATTTATATTTTTAATCTGTATTGAAACATCATTCTCTGTTGCCATTTACGGGAAGCCCGAAGCTAAAAGGTCAAGCAATGTTGCCACTCCCTCAAAACTGTCAAAGTCTTGATGATGTCCGTAAGGGCGTTGATGCTTTGGATAAGGAGTTGGTGCGTTTATTGGTCATGCGCCAGCAATATATGCACGCCGCTGCCAGGGTGAAGCCTAATCGAGATGCGGTTTATGATGCTAAGCGCATAGAAGATGTTGTCTCTAAAGTACTTGCTGAAGCTAAAACAGCTGGGTTGTCAGCCAATATAGCCGAGCCTGTCTGGCGCAAATTAATTGAACGCTGCATCGCGCATGAATATGACGTTTGGGACGAAACCCGGACATAATCACTATTGACCTCACATTTGCATGAGTATTGCCTTCTTAATGTATGTCTATAAGAAGCATAAATCATCTTATGCGAGTGTAGATAGTGAGGCCCTTTATGTATTTTCGTTCTGTGCTTTTTGTACCGGGTAATCGCTCGGACAGGTTTGAAAAGGCGTGCAAGGCGGGGGCTGACCTTGTTTGCATAGATCTTGAAGACGCTGTCGGGCCTGCTGATAAAGACACAGCGCGCAAAGAGGTCTTGGATTGGCTTTCTAAGAGAGAGCATAAAAATGTCAGCCTGCGGATAAATGCGCTGGATACAGAGCTAGGCCAAGAAGATATTAGAGCCCTAAAGTCAAGCGGTTTAGAACTGCCTTTTTTAATGATCCCGAAAGTCGCTAGCCGCAACCAGATGAATGATCTGGATGATGATCTCCCGAACGCTTTGGGGACGTTTTTCGTCATTATTGAAAGTGCGGAAGGCTTGTTGAACGCCCGAGAGATATTCTCTAATGGACGGGTCACGCTAGGCATGTATGGCTCTATTGATTATGCAGGTGATGTGGATTGCGACCAGAGTTGGGATACACATTTATATGCGCGCTCCCATCTTGTTGCGGCGGCTAAAATTCAAGACGTACACTTTTTTGACGGGCCGCATGTCGAAGTCCGTGATCTGGAGGATTGTGAGAAGAGCACACGCAGGGGGAAAGCTTTGGGGCTTCATGCGCGCGCCGCTATTCATCCTGCTCAGATAGAGCGTATCCATAAGGCTCTCAGACCATCAGATGATGAGATCGACTTCGCTAAAAAGGTTATTGCGGCCTATGATGCGGCTGACGGTAATGTGGTCTTGCTGGACGGAAAATTTGTTGAAGTGCCCGTGGTTAAACGAGCACGCCGAATTTTAAGCTATGTGCAATAGCCATTAAGATTAAGCGCGAATTTAATAACAGTTTTGCCTTATCCAAATGGTTCTGATAGCTTTACGGAATGCTAAAACTATTCATACCCATAATAATCGCAACCGGGCTGGGTCTGGGTGTCGCCCATATAGGCGGACAAGGGGGTGTATCCCATGTTTCGGGCCTATCTGTTTTCTTTCTTTGTGGCTGTCTTGCCTATTTTATCAACTGGCTTGCCTATATTCCGGCCGTTATAAAGCAGACGGAGAAATATTACGACCTAATGGGTTCAGTTACGTTTTTATCCGTAATTGCTCTAGCTCTTTATTTATCTGCCCCGCATGACTTACGTGCCATTCTTGTTGCAGCTATGGTGTGTATATGGGCGTTAAGACTGGGTAGTTTTTTGTTTGGGCGTATACGTCGCGACGGACATGATAAACGCTTTAAGCAGATCAAAACGGCACCGCTTAGGTTTTTTCTGACATGGACTTTGCAAGCCAGCTGGGTTGTCTTAACGAGCGCCTGTGCGCTTATGATTATTACCTCAAATATCTCAAAGCCTATGGGGCTTATCGGTATAGGGGGCGCTCTCATCTGGCTTATAGGCTTCGCGATTGAAGTGGTCGCGGACGGACAAAAAAATACATTCCGAAAGCAAGCTGAAAATAAAGACCGTTTCATCGCGAGCGGATTATGGGCATGGTCGCGTCACCCAAATTATTTTGGAGAGATAATGCTCTGGACGGGGATAGCTATTATGGCCGTGCCTATATTAAGCGGCTGGCAATGGATTGTGTTGATCTCGCCAATATTTGTTACCTTCCTGCTCACCAAAGTCAGCGGCATTCCCATGTTAGAGCGTATAGCTGATAAAAAATGGGCGGATGATCCAGAATATCAGAGCTATAAATCCAGAACTCCGGCTTTGATTATGAAGCCGCCCAAAAGCTGATATGACTTTACAAGAACTTCCAAGGGCGACGTCCCGAAGTGGAATTAGTTATTTTAAATCCGTCCCGGCTATTTTGAGTGCACCGCCAATAGTGCTTATTCACGGCGTGGGATTACGGGCAGAGAGCTGGCAAGAACAAATCTCCCATTACAAAAACACACACCGTCTTTATGTGATTGATCTGCCAGGGCATGGCCATAGTGCCCCTTTAAGTGCGGCGGAACCCGAAGTGGAGGATTACGCGCAAAACATATTAGATTTCTTAAAAGATATCGTGGGTGAACCCTGTGTAATTATGGGGCATTCTTTAGGGGCCTTGATCGTCACACGCCTTATGGCAATGGCACCTGAAATGTTCATCGCAATTATTGCGATATCGACAATATATGAACGTAGTTCTCAGGCGCATAAGGCTGTTATCGAACGCGCGGATTACATTAAAAACAATCCTGATCAGGATTTGGCAATTGGCCCGGTTAGCCGCTGGTTTGATGACATTGAAAACTCGCACGCTCAATTATGCACGGCAATGATAACCAGTAATTCGCCGATCGCTTATGCGCGAGCATATAAGGCTTTTGCCCAGACTAAAGGTGTGGAAACTCACGTCATAAAAACGGGGCAGGTGCCCATTCTGTTTATAACAGGTGAGGATGACTACAACTCTACGGCTGAAATGTCTGAAAAACTGGCGAATTTGTCAAAACTTGCAGAGTTCGCAATTATAGTAGAAGCAAGACATATGGTTCAATTAAGTCATGCTAAAGATACGCATAGGGCTATTGATCGGTTTCTTGAATAAGTCCAAATAAGTTAAGTTATGTCACGACCACATTATAAGCTCTATATAAATGGCGATTGGGTAAGTGGCAGCGCTGCGCAAGTCATGGAGAGTTTAAATCCAGCCACACAAGAGACGTGGGCAACATTTGATTGTGCTTCACCTGACGATGTAGAGACGGCTGTTAAGGCCGCGCGGGCGGCTTTGAACGCCCCTGAGTGGCGAGACATGCTCCCGACACAGCGCGGTAAATTACTCTATAAACTCGCTTACCTCATTAAGGTGGAGGCGCAAAATCTCGGGCGTATAGAAACAACGGATAGTGGTAAGCTGGCAAAAGAGACAATTTCACAGACAGCTTATGTCGCAGATTACTACCGCTATTACGCAGGGCTGGCCGATAAAATTGAAGGCGCAACCTTGCCCATTGATAAAGCTGATCTGCATGTTTTTACCACCAGAGAACCGATAGGTATTGTCGCAGCTATTGTACCGTGGAATGCCCAGATGTTTTTAGCGGCGACAAAAATAGCACCGGCTCTGGCGGCTGGATGTTGTGTGATTGTAAAAGCTTCAGAAATGGCGCCTTGTGCGATGCTGGAATTCGCTAAATTATTTGATGCCGCCGGATTTCCCAAAGGTGTTGTCTCGGTCATTACAGGGGACGCCCAGAACTGCGCCATACCTCTCACCTCCCATCCTGATATAGACCGTATCGCCTTTACAGGCGGGCCAGAAACGGCCTCTCATGTCATAAAAAATACAGCCCATAATTTCGCCGTAACAACATTGGAGTTAGGCGGTAAGTCACCTTTGATTGTGTTTGATGACGCTGACGTCGAAAGTGCGGTAAACGGATTGATCGCTGGAAATTTCGGCGCTTCGGGGCAGTCCTGCGTTGCGGGGTCTCGCGGGATTATCCATAAATCCTTACTGCCGACGATCATTGAAAAAATAAAAGACCGCGCCAAAAATATTATTGTAGGTGATCCGCTAGATCCTCAAAGTCATCTCGGGCCACTTTGTACGTCTCAACAAATTACGCATATAACAGATACTCTAGATAAGGCCCGTAACCAGGGCGCGACTATCCATTGTGGCGGAACTGCGCCTCAAACATCTGCGACAAAGGACTGGTCAGAGGCTGGTAATTACTTCCTGCCAACTTTGGTTGAGTGCCCAAACCCTGATATCGCAACATTAAAGACGGAGCTTTTCGGGCCTGTCATGTCTCTTATGGCCTTTGAGAGCGAAGAAGAGGCGATCGCGCTAGCCAATGATACAGTTTTTGGTCTGGCGTCGGGCGTATTTACGCGAAACCTTGCCCGTGCGCACCGTGTTTCCAAGCGTTTGCAAGCCGGCATATGCTATGTAAACACTTACCGTGTGATTTCACCCATTGCGCCATTTGGCGGATTTAACCAATCTGGTTATGGACGAGAGGCGGGTATGGAGGTGATTTATGACTATACTCGCACGAAAACAACTTGGATTAATACATCGGACGCACCGATGGCTGACCCCTTTATAATGAGGTAGCGTGATGACTGATGTAGCACATGTTGAAGTAAAGACCGCAAGTGGTGGATTTTACACAGGTTTTAATAAAACGGTTGCTATAACATCTAAAATCATAATGGGGCTGTTCATACTCTGGGCCGCTATTTTTCCTAGCCAGGCAAATGAAATATTTCAAAATGCCAAGGCCTATGTAAATTCCAGTTTCGGGACATGGTATATGTATATATATTGTCCTGATGTTTGTATTGTGCTGTTTCGGGTTAGCTTTATGGCCGGCTGCAGGGCGTCAACGCCTAGGCAAAGAAGCTGATAGGCCAGAGTTTTCAAGATTATCATGGTTTTCAATGTTGTTTGGCGCGGGCATTGGTATCGGCATGCTGACATTTGCGACAGGCGAACCGATATATCAGTTTAATAATAACCCGGATATTATTAAGGGTGTGGTTGAAAGCCGTAGTCCCGATGCCGTGAAATCGGCTTATGAGTGGTCATTCATGCATTGGGGGTTAACAGCATGGTCATGCTATGCCTTAGTGGGCCTCGCGCTCGCCTTTTTTGCTTATACTAAAGATCAGCCCCTGACCATACGATCCGCGCTTTTGCCCTTATTTGGCAATCGTCTTTCAGGGATGCTAGGCCATGTCATTGATATTGTCGCCGTTTTAGCAACGATAATGGGCATCTCAGTCACCATAGGATACGGTGTTTCGCAATTCGTATCAGGCCTTCATAATATATCGGGCGCTGACTGGATGTTGGGGCTTGAAGGTAAACCTACATTAAAGGCGACACTACTTTGCCTCTTTATTGTCGTCTCAGCCTCTACTTTGTCTGCTCTATCAGGTGTGGGGCGCGGGATTAAATGGCTATCTAATCTGAATATGGGCTTATCCTTTTTCGTTATTTTATTCCTTATCATATTCGGGGCTACAGCATTTGCGATAAAGACCTTCTTTACGGGGATATGGGACTATCTATTAGCCTTCCCACAAATGAGCACTGAAATTTGGAAGGATGTAGGGACGGAACAATCACAGGCTTTGGCAAAATGGCAGGGCGATTGGACCATATTCTATTGGGGCTGGTGGGTGGCCTTTGCGCCTTTTGTTGGCTTGTTTTTTGCGCGTATTTCCAAAGGGCGTACAATTCGAGAATATATATTAGGCACACTCATTGTGCCCTCTGTCATGTGTTTTGTCTGGTTTGCAGCCGCAGGCGGCACAGCTATTGATATGGAGCTAAGCGGGGTTGCCAATGGGCAGATTATAGATGCCGATATATCGTCCCAATTATTTGCGACAATAAATCTGATGCTGGCCCCGATATGGGCCAAGTTGATGTCTTTTATCATCGTTGTTTTATTGTTGACCTATTTGGTGACTTCGGCAGATTCTGCGGTTCTGGTAATTAACCTCATATCATCCGGGGGCGAGACAAGCGTAAAAGCCAGACAGCATATTATTCTATGGGGTATTATTTTAGGCGCATCTATCGCGGCATTGCTCGTGGCGAGCGGGCTAGATGCTATTAATGCGGCCATGATTGTCGGAGCATTGCCATTTTCATTTGTGATGGTGCTTATGACTATATCATTGATAATAGGCGTCGTTAAAAATAGAGCCTAGAGTTATAAGCTCGCTGTAGGTATTTCATTTTGAAGACGGCGTAATCCTTGCGCACTTGTCCCGAAACGTCTTTTAAAGGCGCGGGCAAAGGAAGTCTGACTTTTGAATCCTGTTCTTATTGAGATTTCCAGTAAAGACAGCGTGGTATCCAAAACTAGTTTTCGTGCGGCCTGTAGACGTAAGCGCAAATAATATGCCCCGGGTGATGTACCCAGATAATTTTGACTTAATTTTTCAAGGTTACGTGTTGATATACCTAACTTTTTTGCAAGATCAGAGATTTTATAAGGGTCTTCGAGTTGCGCTTCCATTAAACCAATAGCATCCGCTAAACGCGGTTCCATTTCGTGAATGCGTCCCAAAGAAACATTGGGTTGAGAATGTGTTGGCGGTGTCGTTTCATTATAAATAAATACGCTGGCCACATCGAGGGCGAGGGATTTATTATGGGTGGAACGGATATAATGTAGCATCATATCCATAGAGGGTGATGCCCCGCCGCTGCTCCAAATATGTCCATCAATAACGTACCGGTCCTTTCTCACATCAAGGCTAAGATATGTCTGTGCGAGATTTTCGACATCTTCCCAATGTGTTGTGACAGAGTGATGGGTAATTATGCCCGCTTGGGCTAAGACCCATGTACCCGCTTCAATAGCAAATATTTTCTCAAAACGCGTGCTGAGTCTGCGTAAGGTTTGCAATCCTTTATGGGTGATATGTTCTTGGTAATTAAAGCCCGCGATAATTATCAAAATCTCGCCCTGATCACGTTCGTTTAACACGCCATCAATGTCTATATCTATGCCGCATGTCAGGGGGATAGGCTTATCTGCGAAGGCTTTTATGCGCCATTTGAATAATGGCCTACGGGATAACCTGTTAGCAGCGCGCAGCGGATCCAGCACAGAGGCAAGGGTCATGATTGAGCTTTGGGGTAAAAGCAGGATTGTTACGTCACGTGTAGGGGGTTCCTTATCGGCTTTGCTCATACGTTATATGTTTAATTTTATGCGTAAAATGTAAAGTATAATTTGCAAACTGTCTTATGATTTGCTCACAAAACCAGTATGTTGGGGAGTTTGCGATGCCATTAGAGATAAACAAGGATGTGTTCATAACCTGCGCTGTAACGGGTTCTGGTGGGACGCAAGACCGCAGCCCTCATGTGCCGCGTTCTCCTAAACAGACCGCCGACAGCTGTATTGAAGCCGCCAAAGCGGGCGCGGCGATAGTGCATTGTCATGTACGAGATCCTGAAAGCGGCGCCCCATCGCGCGACCCGAAATTATACCGGGAACTGACAGAACGCGTGCGGGACGCTAACACTGATGTTGTCCTCAACCTGACAGCAGGCATGGGCGGCGATTTATATTTCGGACCTGCTAATGCCCCCCTGCCTTTGACGAAAAATACGGATATGGGAAGTGCGCAGGACCGTATGGAGCCTATTGCGGATTGCTTGCCTGAAATTTGCACGCTGGATTGCGGCACCATGAATTTTGCGGAAGCTGATTACGTGATGTGTAATACGCCGGGCATGCTTACTGAGATGGGCCGTATGATGACGAAATTGGGTGTGAAGCCCGAGATCGAAGCCTTTGATACGGGCCATTTATGGTATGCAAAACAGCTCGTTAAAGACGGTGTTCTGAATAGTCCAGCCTTAGTGCAGCTCTGTATGGGCATACCTTGGGGCGCGCCAGATGACATGAATACATTTATGGCTATGGTCAATAATATCCCGAAAGACTGGAACTGGTCGGCCTTTTCGATAGGGCGCAATGAAATGCCTTTCGTGGCGGCAGCAGTTCTGGCGGGCGGGAATGTGCGTGTCGGATTAGAGGATAATCTCTGGCTGGAAAAGGGTGTGCTTGCCACCAATCAAAGTCTTGTGGCGCGCGCCGTAACGATCATCCAGTCCATGGGCGCGAACATCATGACGCCGCAAGCCGTTCGTGAAAAACTTGGCCTCACAAAAAGAGCACCACGATGAGCCAGCTTGCATCTATTATCGGTGGGGGTGTTATAGGCGGCGGTTGGGCTGCGCGGTTTTTGCTGATGGGCTGGGATGTCAATCTATTCGACCCAGATCCACAAGCCATGCGTAAAATCAATGAGGTGCTTTCTAATGCGCGTCGTTCATTGCCCGCCCTGTACGAACATACCTTGCCTATTGAAGGCAACCTTACGCACCATAAAGAGCTCTCAGGCGCCGTTAAAAAGGCTGACTGGATAGTCGAGAGTGTGCCAGAGCGACTGGATTTAAAACAAAAAGTTCTCGCCGATATTCAAAGCCATTGTTCTAAAGGGGCTATTCTTTCGTCCTCGACATCTGGATTTAAGCCTTCCGAGTTGCAAGAGGGGTCAATAAGACCCGAGCAAATCATTGTCGCCCATCCTTTTAATCCCGTTTATTTATGTCCCTTGGTCGAGCTTGTGGGTGATGCGGTAACAATCAAAAAAGCACAGAAAGTCCTCAGTGATCTGGGTATGTTTCCTTTGCATGTTCGCAAAGAGATTGACGCCCATATAGCCGATAGATTGCTAGAGGCAGTTTGGCGTGAAGGCCTATGGCTCATCAATGACGACATTGCAACGACCCAGGAAATTGACGAGGCTATAATATACGGATTTGGCTTACGTTGGGCGCAAATGGGATTGTTTGAAACCTACCGTGTAGCAGGTGGTGAGGCGGGAATGGCGCATTTTATGGCGCAATTCGGGCCGGCGTTGAAATGGCCATGGACCAAGCTCATGGAAGTGCCTGACCTTACGGACGGGCTTATTGATAAAATCGCCAGCCAGTCTGATGCGCAATCTGGTCAATATTCAATACGTGAATTGGAGCGCATTCGGGATGATAATTTGGTGAGTATATTACGAAGCCTGAAAGGGCGGAATTGGGGAGCAGGTAAACTGTTAAATGATCAGGATAAATCTCTTACCTCTTATGATAATGTGGATGCGTCAAAGCCTCTGCGTACCATAAACCGCGTCATTCCAATTAACTGGACGGATTATAATGATCATATGAATGAAGCCAGATATGGACAAGTATTCTCTGATGCGGCTGATGCGGTTATGATTATGGTAGGGGCAGATGAGAGCTATATCAAAAGCGGGAATAGCTATTTCACGGTTGAAACAAAGATTAAATATATAGAGGAATGCCATTCAGGTGATGCGATCTATGTGGAAACCCAAATTTTATTAGGCCAAGGCAAGAAGCTCAGGCTTTACCACCAAATGTATCACGCAGATGGTCGCTTGCTCGCCAGTGCGGATCAATTTCTACTACACGTTAATCTGACAAGTCGAACCTCATGTGAACCCGTCGGTATCGTTGCGAAAAACCTTCCCATATTTGCCAAAGCGCAATCGGGCTTGCCCAGCCCTTTGGAGGCGTAAATGCACTTTGAGTTCACAGAAGAACAGCGCATGATCGTGGAAACAACCCGCGCATTTGTAGAAAAAGAACTTTACCCGCATGAGGCCGAAATAGAAGCCACGGGTGTTTTAAGACCGGACTTAGCCAAAGAACTCAAAGCCAAAGCGATCAAGGCTGGACTTTACGCGGCTAATATACCGGCGGAATTTGGGGGTGCAGGACTAGATACGCTGACATGGCTGCTTTATGAAAAGGAGCTGGGTAAAACGAGCTATGTATTACATTGGAAATGCGTCAGTCGTCCGTCAAATATTTTATGCGCGGGCACGAAAGCCCAGAGAGAGAAATATCTTGAGCCGTGCCTGCGCGGGGAAAAGTCTGACTGTCTGGCAATGACGGAACCGGGCGCAGGCTCTGACCTTCGTGGCATGGTGGCAAGCGCCAGGCAGGACGGTGATGACTGGGTGCTGAACGGGACAAAACATTTCATCAGTCACGCCGAAGAGGCCGATTTTACAATTACATTCATGGCGACCGGAGAAGAGGACACACCAAGAGGTAAGAAGAAACTCATCACGGCCTTTTTTGTTGACCATGATAATCCGGGGCTGACCATACGTGAGGGCTATAAGAATGTTTCTCACCGCGGGTATACAAATGCGATATTGGAATTTGATGATTGCCGCGTGCCAGCTGAGGCCATGTTGGGTGACCTACATCAGGGATTTAATGTCGCCAATAGCTGGTTAGGCGCGACCCGTTTGCAGATAGGGGCAACGTGTTTGGGGCGTGCAGAGCGCGCTTTTGATTTAGCGGTTTCTTACGCTGCCGAGCGGGAGCAATTTGGACAGCCAATTGGCAAATTTCAAGGTGTGTCTTTCAAGCTAGCCGATATGGCAACAGAAATGAAAGCCGCTGAGCTACTCATCTATGAAGCGGGTTGGAAATATGATCACGGCACTTGCACAGATGCTGATATGGCAATGGCAAAGTTAAAAGCAACAGAGATGCTGGCCATGGTTGCCGATGAAGCCATCCAGATTTACGGCGGGATGGGGTTGATGAGTGAGTTGCCACTTGAGCGTATATGGCGAGATGCCCGTATTGAACGTATTTGGGAGGGGACCTCCGAAATTCAGCGCCATATCATTTCGAGATCACTGCTGCGACCATTAGGGGCTTAAAGGATGAGATACGAACATGTCTCGACTTGAACGTCTTCTAAATCCGCGCGCCGTCGCGCTGTTTGGCGGTGCTTGGGCGGGTAATGTCCTCACCCAATTGCAAAAATCGGGCTATTCGGGTGAGATATGGCCCGTTCATCCAAGCCGTACAGATATACAAGGGCTCGCGTGTTACGCTGATATCAAAGACTTACCCCGCGCCCCTGATGCCGCATTTCTTGGAATTAATCGCAATCTCACCATTGAGATTATTGACAGGTTGAGCGCTATGGGTGCAGGCGGTGCGATTTGCTTTGCCTCAGGTTTTGAAGAAAGCGGGAATGATCATCTCAAAGAGGCTTTGATCGAGGCGGCTGGTGATATGCCATTCCTCGGTCCGAATTGCTACGGGCTGCTTAACTATCTGGATAATGTGATACTTTGGCCAGATCAGCACGGCGGCTTAAGCGTTGAGCGCGGTGTGGGTATATTGGCGCAATCTTCAAATATTGCGATTAATATGTCGATGCAAAAAAGAGGTCTGCCTATTGGCCAGATCATCACGATTGGCAATCAGGCTAGCATTTCGATTGCGGATTTAATTCAAGCGCAAATAGATGATCCGCGCATAAGCGCTATTGGGCTTTATCTTGAAGGCTTTGGCGATATAGCGGCGTTTGAAGAGGTCTGTCATCGGGCACACCGTGTCGGCAAACCTATCGTCGCGTTAAAGGCGGGTCGTTCACAGAAAGCGCGTATATCTGCAATGAGCCATACGGCATCTCTGGTGGGAAGTGCTGCCGAGTCCTCGGCCTTGTTAAAACGTCTGGGCATAGCTGAAGTGCGGTCTGTCTCTGTGTTTCTTGAGACTTTGAAAGTGTTACATGCATACGGCCCGATGACGGCCAATAGCTTAGCCTCAGTTTCCTGCTCGGGAGGGGAAGCCAGCTTAATGGCTGATCTTG
>CAZNCJ010000074.1:0-10134 GCA_964571595.1 uncultured Caulobacterales bacterium
CAGCTTTGAAAGGAATACCGCGTTCGCCGAGTGTATTGGCAAGCCAAGCAACAGCTTTAAGAGGTGAGCCTAATGTGGCCGCGCCAACGCCTTCAGATAAGGGGTTTCCATTTTTAGTAACGACAGCTTTGCATCCCAATAGATCTACTGTCTTTGGGTCAACCCAATTCGGACCAATCGCCATCGTCCCGCATGAGGCGTTATCGGCAATTGTATCCTGGATTTTAATCTTCCAGTCTTTAACTCGGCTATCCACGACTTCAAAACAAGCTGCCACAGACTCTGTGGCAGCCAGAACATCTTCCTCCGTTACGCCAGGGCCATTGAGGTCTGCTTTCAATTTAAAAGCAATCTCGGCTTCTGCGCGCGGCAAGATCATATTTGTGGTATCAACGACATTATCCTTAGCCCACATCGTATCCGTTAGAAAACCAAAGTCAGGTTGGTCGACTCCTAGCATATTCATAACGGCATCCGATGTGATGCCAATTTTTTTACCGATGTCTTTTTCCCCCGCTTTCTTACGCAGAGCGTAAACCGCAAGTGAGATTTCGTAAGCGTCATCAACCGTCAGCCCTTCATAGGTTTCGGTTAAAGGGCCAATAGGCTCCCCGCTTCGCAGGGCATGATAAAGCGCATGGGCAGCGGCTTGGGTGATGTCTGTTGAAGTCATTTATTTGCCGCTATGTTCTTTAAGAAAGGCTATGGCGAGCGGGTTATAAAGCTCTGGACGTTCGTGCTGTGGCCAGTGACCACACTCGTCGAAGAGTTCTAGGCGCGCGCCTGGAATTGCTTCTTGCATTTTATTAGCTTCAGGGACTTCACCGAATGGGTTGTTACGACCCCAGATGACGAGCGTAGGTACTTTAATTTGATTAAGTTGCTCTGTCGTCATCATGTTGCGTTGACGAATTTCCATGTTTTGAAGGCATAGTAGGTTGTGCAGGTTCTTCTGGAAGTCTGGCTTGTGATAGATCACATAACGTGTCTGAACTAACTCTTCTGTTGCATCTTTCGTATCATGCATCAAAAGCTGCAAACGCTTGCGTGTTAGGTCGATATCATCTTCCATAACAGCTGCGGTAGTTGATTTAATTAGGCGCTCCATAATTGCTGGATTTGCTTTTGTTCCGCCAGCCGCGATGAGCTGCAAGGAACGAACACGTTCTGGGTTTTGCAAGGTTAAAATCGCAGACGTCCAACCACCAAGAGACTCGCCCGCCAAATGCGCTTTTTCAATGCCCATTGCGTCCATGTAATTGATGACGTGGTCAACATATCTTTGAATTTCAAAATTATAATCAGGCTTGTCAGTAAAGCCGTGTCCTAATGCGTCGATAGAGTGGCATTTAAAGCCAGCCTCAACATGTGAACGGATGTTACGCGTAAAAGCTTCCATATGGCCAGATGTGCCGTGCATCATGATGACGTCTTCGCCTTCACCCGCGATAAGAGCGCGTGTCTTGATGCCCTTGGCATCCACATGTTTTACTTCAAATTCGAGACCCAATAGGTCGTGCCAAATAGTCATAGTTTTCTCCAGTTATTATCGCAATTGGCATCAGGCCAAATGCTTGGGTTCACAAATAAAGACGCCCATCCCTGTTAGCCAATCTGGCATGGGGGAGTAGGCAAGGGTTTTACCTGCTGCAAAATCTGTTGCAGCGTGCATTACAATCCAGTTCCGTATTTCATTCGCACCGTTTCCAGCTGTTTCTACAAGCGTATCTTCGGATATTTTTGTAAGCCAGTCTTGAGTTTTTCGGTCACAAAGTGCGGAAAGAAAGTCTTGGTCAAATTTTTCGTTTAGCTGAGGCGGGGCATTGACAATAATCGCGCGGCGGCGTTTTTCATAACGCTCCCAATCCCCGCGGCCATTTTTCCAGCTATCGACAAGGAAGTCGTCATTGTCACTCTTTGGCTTGCGCCAATCAGGGAAGGGAAGTTGGTGGGATAGGCCACCGCTACCGATGATCGCGACTGTCATATCATCAGGGAGGGCATCTACGGCCTTGCGAATAGCAATCCCTAAATTAATGCAGCGCTGTAATTTTGGCAAAGGCGGGGCAAAACTATTGATCATTATTGGAATAACCGGAATTTGGTTTTCCAATGTTAGATATTGAATCGCATGACTAATCCCGTGATCAATAACAAAACGCGTTGAGAAGGCCATGTCAAAGCCTTGGTCCAAAAGGCTATTGGCGATAGCGAGGGCGTGCTCTGGGCTGGTTTTCTGTTGCCCCTTAGGTGTGCCGTGCTCCCCGCTAGACTCAATTTCATCAACGCCAATGGCGAAGCTAGACATCATATCGAGCCAGTGGCCGCGAAAATGATTGGAGCCAACAACAATAGCAACATCAGGCTTCGCAGCATGGAGGGCATCGCTGGCTTCCTTTAGTGCGTTTTTAAAATTATGCGCTGTAGGCAGGTGGTCAACCTTGGCCCATTGTGTGTTCATCAAAGTTGTGTGAGAGGCGCCAATGCCCATAACGATTTTAGCCATTATGTAAGTCTCCCAAAATAATTTAACACGCTCATGACAAGGAATTTCGTTAGGTACCGTAATTCCGCGATAGAGACGCAGTTCATTCCTAGCGCGAAATCCACATCAGGTAGTTTTGTTTTAGCGAGGCCAATACGGGCTGTTGGGATGCCGTGTTGGCGCAGTATATTAGCATCGGTTGCGCCAGACATGAGTGTAAAGGGTTCATGGGGGCGGCCTTGTAGTTGCTCCCACACTTGTGTTGTCGTTTTAATGATAGGCTCTTCAGGACTGGTGTGCGAGGCGTCTATGGTTTGAACGCGTTTGCAACTAATCGATATATTTAAATGCTTAGCAAAAGAGGTAATAGCCCCGACGAGTTCGGCTTCGACATCATCAGCATTTTGCTGGGGTGTGAATCGTAAGTCGATTAAGAAACGTGAGGCCTCGGGCGTAAATGACGGCATACGCCTCCACCCAGAATTCATTTGCGCAACATGGCCTTGTGGACGGCACACTTCAGTCGCATGACGCTTTGAATAACCCTCAAACCAATCCTCCAGTTTAAGAATAAGTTTGCTCGCATTTGCAATAGCATTGTCATAGGGCATAAGATGGCGTGCGCCGACATAATTATGCTTGCCGGCTACTGTCACTTCTAGCCAGATAAATCCGACTTCTTCCCATGTCACCGATGTGCCAGATTTGGCGATAATCGCGGCGTCGACTTCTGGAATATTTGCGAGCATATGCGCGCAACCTGTTCCGTGGCCTGATTGTTTTCGAAAACCTGCCCGGCCATGTGTTGGCATCCCGCCAGCTCCAAACCCAAAGAATAAATTGCCAGTGAACCCAATGTTTAAAGCTTTAAGGACGCGCGCGGCTTCTATAATGCAAGCACCGTGGCCTTTGGGATTATGCGCGCCGAGTCCAAATATGTGCCCATCATTTATGTAAGCCTTAGCGCGAAAATCATCGCGCATTTTAGGGCCAAGCCAAGGCAGGTCCTCGGCTTCGTCATTACTCGTTACGGTATCAATTGGCGCATAGAGCATAAGGGTCTTGCCCTCATTAAGCTCAGAGAACTGCCCAAAGGCATTAGATTGTGTGCGGTCGATTTCTTGAGTCTGCGTTACCGTGCAATAGGGTTTTAATTTCGCTGCTAGGTGCGCAGCCAAAGGCCCTTCTTCGCCTGTTGGCGAAGCGATATTGACCATGTCAGATAAAGTCTGTGTTAAACTGTCATCCGATATTAAGGCGTCGATATCTGAAGCTAAGCTCAATTAATCTTCCCAAGGCTCATCTTTGGGCGCGCCGACCCATGTGCCTGAGACTTTCAGCAGGAAGTCGACAAAAAGATTTTTTACAAAACGAATGGGGTTCATAATGGTCTCCTGAGCCTTAGATTAAATCATGGGGCTGTTGAAGGAAGCCGTGAACAATATGGAAGTAATGCTCTGGGCGCTCTTCTTGCAAATGATGCGAGGAGGCATCGAGTAAGTGAAGCTGCCCGCGTTGCACCATATTCATCAACATCAAAGGATAGTCAGGCGTCAAGAAGTCATCTTGGAGGCCCCAGCAGAATAGAGTTGGGCAGGCTACGTCTTTAAGAACAGGTTCCATTTCTTGCCACTCACCACGTGGGCTATCCGTATTCGCCGCAAGAGCCATTTCTTCTTTGTTCAGGCTCTGCTCAAATCGCATTTTGACAGTTTCTTCCGGAATGAGTTCAGGATTGTACCATTCAAGACGGGCCATAAGCTGGCGCATTTTATCTAGCGTCGGGCCTTCATCGCCCCCGTAATAAATGTCCCGCGCATTACGGCCTCGTCGACCCGCTTCGGGAAGCGGACAGAGGGGGCCACGAAAGACGGGCATGGAGCCTGTAATCGTGAGTGAGCGTACACGCTCAGGGAAACGGGACGCAAGACGAAGGGCAATTGTTCCGCCCCAAGAGTTGCAAACGAAATCAGCTTTTTCAACACCGAGTGTATCCATGAGCCGCGTGATAGAGCCGCTGTGATAATCCCACATTGGGCCTGTGATGATGTCTTTGCTGGATTGTCCATATTGCAGCAAATCTGGCATAATTACTCGGTAATGCTCGGCAAACATATTTGAAACAACAGCGAAATCTGACCAAGCCGTACAGCCAGGCCCGCCGCCGTGAAGCAAGAAAACAACGCGGTTGCCTTTTCCTTTTTCTATTGTGTAATACTCGTCCTTACCTGCAGAAACCATACGGCCTTTTGGGGCTGGACCCGGATTTAAGCTGACTAGGTTATTCGACATATTATGCCTCTTCTTCTATTTTGTCTTGAATTGGATGGGGGCCCTTGAAAAGCTTGCGCCACTCTAAGAGTGAGATGTCAGGGCGGTAGAGACGTTCTGGCGGCGCGTTTGTCTCCTCAACCATCCAATGATCTTGCCCAGAGAAATTCCCGTGGAACATCCAACGAATTTGAAGCAAATATTGCAAATAATAGAGCCACTTTTTGATACCCGTTTTAAATTGAATCATTACGCCCACATATTTTGTTTCATCAACATCAATCGGAACGTAAAACTCATAATGGATGAAGCTCGGATAGGCGATACGCAGCACACCCGGTAGAGACAGTGATGCAAAGCCAGGGTAATTTTGCGCCTTAATGTGCGGGTCGGTTTTACCGCCGCCCGTATTGCCCATCATTTTACCCTGACGCTGCTTGGGCTTAATTTTAAACCAGCGCTCATTCGTCCATTTGCCGAGACCTGGAAAGTCGGCTTCCCAATGGCGTTCATCCTCGACGCGATAGAGCCAGCGCCCTTCTTTTTCGATGTGAATTTTATTCCAAGTCGGCATAACTTTCATAATGCGCCAGATAGAAGTGCGGTGCAGGTATTTGGCATGGCCTTCATCAAAACCGTTTTCAGCATAAAGGCGCCAATCGCCTTCTCTGTCTTCAATGCGTCCGCCCACAGCATATTTAGGTGGATTAACGAGTTCTGCAGGCAACTGGTCTTTGAGCGGGTGAGGGGGCTGGTCGCCGATATAAACCCAAATAAGGCCAATGCGCTCTTGTGCTGGATAGGTTTTAACAGCCGCCTTGCCGCACATACGGCTATCTGGCCCGTCAGTGATAACAGCGACAACATCCCCGGATTTAAGATCAAAAGTCCAACCATGATAGGGGCAAGACACTGTATCCGGCCACCACTGCTTGCCTTGGGACAGGCGAACACCCCGATGCGGGCAGCGATCATGCAGAGCGCGAGGCTTGCCATCAGCGCCGCGCTGCAGCATGATTTTTTCACCGCATAGTTTTACAGCTGTTGGCTTTTTACTTTTAAGCTCGCGCGCCCATAATACGGGATACCAATAATTACGTAGCCCTTGTTTGGCCGCTTCATATTCGGCCAGGTGACTCCAATCCCGACCATGATCATATTTCTTAGCATCTGCTTTTTGCTCAGCTGTCATGGGCTTGTTCATGTTGAAATGTCCTAAATCCATTCAATGTGGCTAAACCTGATTACGAAAGTTAGATATCTCGCAAAGGAGTTGTGTGAATAATCATGTTTCTATAGAGGGTTGACGTATTAGTATATTATAATAGATTGATATTATATATCACATTTAGTGATATTAATTTAGGCTATGTGATGGATTTTCGCAGAATACAACATTTCGTGCATGTTGCCGAGTTGGGTAGCTTATCCAGAGCGGCCGAGAGATTAAATATCGTCCAACCAGCCTTGAGTCAGAGTATTAAACGTCTTGAGGAAGAACTCGATACATTGCTTTTCACGCGTAGCCGTCGGGGTATGGAGCTTACAGAGACGGGCCATATTTTCTTGAAGCACGCCTATGGTATCTTAAACCAGTATAATCGTGCGAAAGAAAGCCTCTTAACAACAGCGGAAAGCCCTCGAGGGGTAGTGTCAGTTGCGATGACAGCAAGCGCATCAGAAGTGCTAACTGTTCCTTTGTCAAAAAAACTCATTCAAAGTTTTCCCGACATAAATTTAAATATTGAGTCTGGCTTAGCAGGGAATATTCAGCAAGGGTTTGAAGCGGGAAAATATGATTTAGTTCTTAGTCATCTTGTTCAGCCAAGCGCGTCAATCCGTATTGAGCCTCTCATTCAGGAGGACTTATTTCTAACATTGCCTTTCGATGAAGATAATCTCGGTGAAGATATTCAGTTTAAAGAGCTCGACAATATGCAGCTGACTATCCCGCAGGAGCATCACGGGGTTGCCCCCGAAATTGCACGATATGCTAAAGAAAAGAATATGAAAATTCTATCGGCGCAAGTAGCAGGTGCCTTGCACCCTACACTGCAACTTATTGAGGCAGGGCTCGGGAATTCCATATTGCCATGGTCAGCAATAAATGAGCGGGTTGCACAAAATAGGCTATCGGCGCGTAAAGTTATTAACCCAAGCCTTCACCACACTGTAAACATGGCTTATCCAGCTCATAGACCTCTAACGCCAGCTGCCATAGCTGTAATGGGCTTGATAAGAGAGACAGCGCAATTAGTTCACAGCAAGGGGAAATGGTCTGGGGCATTGTTAGTTTCTAGAAAACATCCTATGCCGCAAATGCGTAGTAGCAGCTAACTAAGCTGCGCTAAGGCTTAATATACTCAATGGTTACTAAAATGGACTTAGAAAAAAAATTTGATCGCGAGTTGTGGCCATTCTACTGGATTTCACGAAGTGACGGGCTTTACTTAAAAGAATTAGAAATTGAACTAAAGAAAAGTGGTCTTGATATTCCCAGGTGGCGAGCTTTAATGCTTCTTGGTAACGACCGAGCGAGAAGTGTCAGTTACCTCGCAACAGAGAGTGTCGCCAAACTTAACACTATGACTCGTATTATTCAGCGTATGAAATCAGAAGGGCTCGTTAAAGTGCGGCAGCGGGAAACTGATGCACGGGTGACAGAGGCTTTTCTAACTAAGAAAGGTGAGAAGGCTCGCTTGGTAGCGTGGAAGCACGCCAATAAAGTTGTCGACCGGGCTTTTGATGGCGTATCTAAAGATGAGATGGCGGCGTTAGTGACTGTGCTTTCTAAAGTTATGAAAAATCTAGAATAACGTTTTAAGCTAAAGCTTTTTTTATTTCATTTATATAGTCGATCTCAGCTGTCCAATATCAATAATTTTGTGTCTATCGAAAGAGAAAGGTTGCAATAGAATTATGTTGCAATAGCTGCAGGGATATGTGATACGTGAATAATCACGTAAATAATATTGAGTTCTTTTATGCCTGCAACCGCTCAAAAGTCATCTGTTGTGACACGCTTGAATGATTCACCAATCGATGAAAATGCATTCGTTAAACTCCTCGAAGAGATTAAAAGCCGGCGTGCTGAATTTAAAGAACAACGTCACATTTCGCAGGACATAATAGAAAAATTGCAAGCTATTGGCCTCTATGGTGCATTTGTTCCTAAGCAGCTTGGTGGCGATCCTATTTCCCCGACAGAATTTATGAAGCTTATCGAGCGGATATCAATTGCAGACGGTTCGACAGGGTGGGTTGCCAGTTTTGCCTTTGCCACTAAGTATTTGTGCTCATTGCCTGAAGCTTCTTTAAAGAAGATTTTCCATAATAACCCTGGCCTCGTTTTTGCGGGCGCTACTTTTCCCATCCAGCCTGCTGTAAAAGTCGACGGTGGCATCAAAGTATCTGGTCGATGGCCTTTCGGAAGTGGCTGTATGGGCGCATCTCTTGTTGCTGTAGGTGTTTCAGTACCTGGCGAAGGCGACCAAGTCTTTAAACAGATGGCCGTCATGCCGCGTGACCAAATTACCATTGATCAAAACTGGAATACTTTCGGGATGACAGCGACTGGCAGTCATACAATGGTTGTTGAGGACGTTTTTGTTCCAGATGAAATGATCCTTTTACGTGATGCGCCGTCGAGTATTGACGCTCCAGAATACCTCTACCCGACTGTGACTTTAGCTGCCCAAGTCCTAGCAGTGTGCGGGTTAGGGACGTCGCGCGCGGCCATTGATCATATTGTTGCGATTGCTCAAAAGTCTAAATCTATTACGGGAACCCCTACACTCGGTGATAGAACGAATGTACAAATTCATATTGCCGAATGTGAAGGAAAGCTCCAAGCCGCACGTAGCTGGTTTTACGGGGCGACCGATGAGGCTTGGGATGTCATTCAATCAGGAGGAACGATAACCCGAGAGCAGAATATGGCCTTAAGATTATCTGCAAGCCATGCCGCGCGTACAGGTGCTGATGTTGCAAGAGCGTGTTTTGAGATGGTTGGAACAATGGGTATCTTTAGAGACAACCCTTTAAACCAGTACCTGACTGACTCCATGGTGACAGCCCAACATGCCTTCCTCACCGAAGGCTCGTTCATGAATGCGGGGAAGGTGATGTTCGACCATCCTTATATCCCAGGGTATTGCTAATAAATTTCAAACCCAGCGATTTCAGTTCTTAAGAAAAAATGTCAAATATTTCACAAGAAGACGCTAAAGCAAAATTTTTTCAGGGCATGAGTCATGCCGCCGCGACTGTGAATGTTATCACTTCGGATGGTCCGGCAGGCCGTGTTGGACTAACTGTCTCTGCAATGTCTTCCGTTTCAGCAGATACACCAAGGCCAACTCTACTGATTTGTGTGAATGAGAATAGCGCTGCGGCCTCGTCGATTTTAGAAAATGGCGTCTTTTGTGTGAATGTACTTCATCACCATCAATCCTTTATATCCGACGCTTTCGCTGGGCGGTACAAAGACGAATTATCAGATAAATTTGATTGTACTGAGTGGGTCGTCGGTAAAACAGGATCTCCGAGAGTTTCCGATGTGCTTGTTGGGTTTGATTGTGAAATCAGCTCGACGGTCAAAGTAGGCACGCACCATGTCATTTTTGGGGAAGTCGTCGATGTACATATTGCTGAAAGAGGCTCGGCCTTAATTTATGCTAATCGCTCATATGGATCGTCTCAGCCCATAATCGTACCGAAATCTGCAAATTTTAAGGCGAGTCAAAAAAGTGGTGCTTTATCGGTTGGCTGTTTCCATACTTTTGCTCCGTACTTTATCCCAGGGCTTGTAGAAAACCTGACACATCAGGCGGAAGAATTATCTGTAAATCTTATAGAGGGAGATAATCGTCGGATTAAGGAAGCCCTGCTTTCTGGAGAAGTCGAAATTGGATTGCTCTATGACTTTGATCTTCCAAAAGAATTTGAAACAACTCCCATTACAAAATTGACTCCCTATGTCTTATTGTCTGCAGATCACCCTTTAGCCAAACTTTCGGTTATTCGTGACGAAGATCTGCACAATCAGCCCATGATTTCGATAGCTGAAGATACAAGTCGGGACCAGCTTGAGGGCGTCCTTCGGGCGAGAGGAATAGAGCCAAAAGTGTTATTTCGAGCGGCTTCATTTGAAATGATGCGGGGCATGGTCGGGCATGGTCTTGGATTTGCCTTAGCTATGACTCAGACGGGCCCTTCGAGGAGCTATGATGGAAAGGACCTTGTCTCTAGACCCCTTGAAAATCCATTACCAAGTCATTCAATCGTTTTAGCTAAACGAAGAGGGGACGGCACATCGCCAGCCGCGGCTCATGTTTTTGATAAGGCGCATTCATCTGTTGGGTGGGCATAGCGTCGAT
>CAZNCJ010000074.1:10234-11766 GCA_964571595.1 uncultured Caulobacterales bacterium
AATGATTGGGGAATAGAGAGGTCTGATCTCGGTTGGGTCTTTAGTGCAGCTTTATTTGGGATGTTATTGGGTGCGACTTTCTTAAGTCCTTATGCAGACCGAATAGGCAGAAAAGCTATAACGGTAATGGGCCTTATATTGTCGGGCATCGGGATGATTATGGCAGCCATGTCTCCAGATATAAGTTGGCTTTTAACTGGTCGATTTATCACGGGAATTGGTGTTGGCGCTATTATCACGAGTTTAAACACTTTGGTGTCAGAATATTCTGGACCTAAATTGCGCTCGACAATGATTGCTGTTTTTCAACTTGGTTTTCCAATCGGTGCGGTTTTGGCAGGATATATCTGTCTTTGGTTGCTTAATATAGGGACGTGGCGACATGTCTTTGCCTTTGGGGCAGGTTTATCGTTTTTTTTCGTTCCAATTGTATTTTTTTTACCAGAGTCAAAAGAGTTTCTAAAGATGAGAGAGCAATCAGAAACATCAGAAGCTTTGCTTAAGAGAAATAAAGCGGGATTGAGACAAATATTTTCCAAGGAATATATTTACCGCACAAGCTTGATAAGCCTTTCTTTCTTTCTTCAATTGATGGTTCTATATTTTATGCTCTCGTGGATGCCTAAGCTTATAGAGGATATGGGCTTTACCGCTGCTGAAGGAAATAGAGCCGGCCGCCTTATTAACTTAGTGGGTATGATAGGTATTGTAGTAATCGGCTTTATAGCTTTACGCTTTAACATAACAAAAGTGACAGCGTTCTTTTTCATTGGCCTGGCTATAATGATGCTGTTGCTCGCAAATATATCGCCCTCTATGGCAATGATTACAGTGTTTGTAGGTATAACTGGTTTTTTCACCCATGGAGCAATGATTGGATTGTATTCGACTGTACCTGGATTATTTCCCGTGGAATTACGCGCGGCGGGGTCAGGTTGGGCAATAGGGGTTAGCCGCATCGGGGCTGTGTTCGGCCCACTTTTGGCGGGATATCTCCTAACTTGGGGCCTTTCTGAACAGCAACTCTTTTTACTATTTACACCAGCCGCTATAGTTGCAGCAATAAGTGTTAGCTTGCTCTACCAACATATGAAAAATGTGGAAACATATTAGCTAAATACGGTCCTGAGATACTAAACCTGAAGCGATAATAGCGTGACATTACATGATTAATCATGTAATTGTGACTCATCATCTATTTTGCGTAAATTGAGAAGGTTCATCATGAAATATACAATGTTGATTAACGGAGGGCCGGTTTCTGCATCCGACCATTTTGAAGTCAAAGACCCTGCAACTGGCGAAGTTATTGGCGAATGCCCGATCGCAACAAAAGCTCAATTAGATGATGCCGTAAATGCAGCTAGAGCAGCTTTTCCTGCCTGGAGCGGTTTGCCTGATGCTGAACGTCAGGGGCTCTGCCATGCAATTGGGCAAGTCATTGAAGATAACGCTGAGGATCTCGCGCATTTACTTACGCGCGAGCATGGAAAGCCGCTAAACGGTATTGGATCCAGATTTGAAATGCAGGG
>CAZNCJ010000075.1:0-11449 GCA_964571595.1 uncultured Caulobacterales bacterium
GCACTGATGATGCCAATCTTGTGGCGCATTTGCAAAATCACGCCGAACCAAATCTTAAGAGCGCACTTTACCGGGCTGCCCGTTTTGAGCCGATTGAACTGAATTATGGTGTCGATTATTTCGATGTCGATAAAGAGCTTCGAGATCGCAGCGCTGCGGCACAGCCTGCAAAGCGTAGGTCAACGACCCCGCAACCCGCACCAAGGCTACCTCAACCTACTGGTGGCGGAGGGTATGGCTCCTAAGTTAATCTGACAAGATGTCTGATGATCTCGCCAAGCCTAATTTTAAACACCTAAGTCTCATTATAGGCCTAGCTATTGCTATTGCAGTGGGCTTATTGGTCATACGCTGGTTAAGCGTAGGTTTCGTTCTGGGCACAGATACATTTGAGCACCCTTATATAGAATTTGTTGTGGCCCTTATGGGGGCTGGGCTTTTCTGGCTGGGCCTTGTGGCCTGTTTTCGGCGTTACGGGCTTCCCAGTGAGACGGTGTTTTTCATTCTTTTTGGTATAGGTCTGTTTGGGCGCATTATTTTTTTAGGGTCAACGCCGATATATGAAGATGACTGGAACCGCTATCTCTGGGACGGAATGGTCACGGCGGAAGGCTATAATCCATATGAATACCCGCCCGATGTTTTTCTCCGCGTTAGTCCGCAAGCTCCGCAAGATATAAGAGATTTACAGGCTTTATCAGCAGGGCCAGGCCAAGGGATTACAACACGTATTAATAACCCATGGCTCACAACAATATACCCGCCTATAGCAATGGCTGTCTTTACGGTGTCGTCAGTTATTGTGCCTGCCAATCTGGACGCTTTGAGGATTTTATATCTCGTTATTGACGGGATTGGTTTGTTTCTCCTTATCAAAGCCTTACAGGCTTTTGGCCGACATCCTTATTGGAGCCTGCTATATTGGCTCAACCCGCTGATCATATATAGCGTTTATAATGTGGCGCATATGGACATCATCATGTTTCCATTTTTGATGGCCAGCCTGGTTGTGATTAAAACACGACCTTATTGGAGTGCAATATTTATAGGATTGGCGGGGGCGGTAAAGTTTTGGCCATTATTACTCGCGCCCGTTTTGTTACGACATTATCGCTCCCGACCTTTGATTTATGTGACGGCGGGGGCTTTATCTGGTTTGGTTTGTCTTGTGCTTGTCTTGCCAATGCTTCTGAGCTTACATGAAAATAGTGGATTGGTAGCCTATTCAAATAGTTGGGTGCGCAGTAGTTTTATATATCCATACCTAAACTCACTCTTAAGCGTTTTTGGGGAACAGGCTGCGCGTATAGTCATTGCGGTATTTTTAGCGGGCTTGAGTTTTTATCTCTCGCTAAAACCCCGTATTGATGTTGAAAATGTCCCCGCACTCTTAATGTGTCTGAGTCTGTGTTTATATTTGATCTCTCCCACAGGATATCCGTGGTATCTCTTATGGGTCATGCCGTTTTTTGCCTTTTTACCGCTTTACGGACTGGGTCTCTTAACGCTTATGGTCGGGCTTTATTACGTGCGCTATGCTTTAGCGGAACGCGAAATATATGACGTTTACACGAATATTTTAGTTCCCATTCAATTTGGCATACCTATGATAGTCTTAGGTTTTGAAGCCTTTTATCATCGCCGAAAGTTAAAGGTGTAATGCGTGCCTAGTCCGAATATAAAAGTGGTTATACCGGCCCAAAACGAAGAAAAGGCGATCGGGAAAGTTCTATCCGAAATCCCTGAGATTGTGGGTGAGGTCATAGTTGTTGATAATGGCTCTACTGATGAAACGGTTAATGTGGCGCGTACGCACGGTGCAACAGTTATTTCTGAACCTGTGCACGGTTATGGTCGAGCCTGTCTTGCGGGTATTAAGCAAGCGGGTGATTGCGATATTATTGTCTTTTTAGATGGTGATGCCTCTGATTATCCGGCAGAAATTGTGGATGTTATTGCGCCAATTCTCGAGGATAAAGCCGACCTCGTAATCGGCTCGCGTGTTTTAGGCCAGCGTGAAAAAGGCTCGCTGACTTTGCAGCAAAGATTAGGCAATGATCTAGCCTGTACACTGATCGGGCTTATCTGGCGGCATAAATATACGGATCTTGGTCCGTTTAGGGCTATCCGTAAGACAAGTCTGGATGATTTGGGTATGGAAGCCCCGACCTTTGGGTGGACGGTTGAGATGCAGATACGGGCCTTGAAAAAGAAGCTGCGATGTGTGGATGTGGCCGTGAATTACCGCAAGCGGATAGGGAAATCCAAAATATCTGGCACAGTCAAAGGGGTTATACTGGCGGGGTTCTATATTTTAGGTACGATTTTTGTCGAAGCGATTTTACGTCGCGGAAAATAGGGTGTGCTCGGACGCGTGGCTAAAAATAATCAGGCAGGAATAATGGCTGATTTTAGAACATTCAGATAGCCGGGTCTTATTTCCATATTTTCGTGATGGCCAGCCTTGCCCATTTCCGCATGTAGCTCTTTTAGCCGGTAACATGGCACAAACATATAGGCATGATGTTCCACATGATAATTCACCCAATAAGGGCCAATAAATATACGTGTGAACAGGTTTGTTTTTGTGGTGCGGGCATGGGTAAGGGGGTTGTCATCAAATGTCGTCATACCGTGCTCAGCAATATTACGCAGGCGGATAATTGCAAAAAACCACGTCCAAAGCGGCAGAAGCCATAATGTGGGGTAAATATACCATTTTCCTATCGCTGCGAGGCCTGAGAAAATAACGAGATTTGTGATCAGGAAAGGCCAAGTCGAGTTACTCTCAAAGGCATCCGCGCCTTCTACAATCTCTCCCGAACCTTTGGCTTTCAAGCTCGCAAGTCGTATGCGCAGATAGGTTAAGCCAGAAATGTCACGTAAAAATTTACGCCGAATACTCTCGCGACTGATAGGGAATTTTGCCGCTAATGGCAGGTCAGGGTCTTTCTCGGATTGAGCATATCTGTGATGTTTAAGATGATATTTTCTATAAGTTTTCATATCACCGCCATAAGGCGCACCCAGTAAATATACGCCAACAAACTCGTTTAACCTTTTGTTTTTAAACAAAACTCCGTGAGCGGCATCATGGGTTAAAATGGATAAGCCGTGTTGGCGCGAACCTATGAGTAAGAAAGCAAGAATAAAAGTAAAAGGATTTGGCCAGACAATAAACAGTGCCATAGAGCCAAAAATAACGGCCCAGATATGGAAAGTCAGCCAAGCCCCCCATAGATCCGATCTACGGCTTAGACGCTTAACAGTTTCGCGCGGGATATAATGTGTCGTTGCACCCATGTTTTTGTACTGCGCCTATTAAGGCGTTCTGTCAATATTACCAATTTCACAAATATATTAGCTGATGTGGGCTCAATAGACGCTTGAACATGGGCGCAATTAAGCGCATAGCCTGCCTGGAAAGCACTGACATTTATGGCCTCAAACTCAACAATTCCGACGCAAAAGCATTCAAAACTAGCGGATGTAAACCTGCCTTTGCCTTTGTGGGAATTGGTTGCGATCATTGCGAGTTTAATGGCCCTAAACGCAGCCGCAATTGATATAATGCTGCCCGCGCTTGGGGATGTTGCCGAGACATTTGCTCTGGAAAATAAAAACGATCAGCAGCTCGTAATTTTTGCCTATCTATTAGGGTTTGGAGTGCCCCAACTCGTCTTTGGGCCATTATCTGACCGCTTTGGACGCCGCGCATTATTACTAATTTGTCTAGTGTTTTATATATTCACCTCATTTGCCTGCATGGCCGTTTCTAGTTTTACAGTTCTATTGGGGTGTCGTTTCGTCCAAGGCATGTTCTCCGCAGGTGTCAGGTCGATAGCGACATCTATTGTAAGGGACCTCATTGCAGGTCGGGCCATGGCGAAAGTGATGTCCTTGGTTATGACCGTCTTTATGATCGTGCCTATTATTTCGCCAGCTATCGGGCAGGGTCTTATGTTGTTTGCGAGCTGGAAGTGGACTTTTGGAATTTGCGGGATTTTTGGGACGATAATGCTTGTCTGGACTTTCTTTCGCTTACCTGAGACACTCAGCGAGGAAAAAAGACGCGACTTAAGTCTGGGATCAATTTCCACGGCCTTCAAAGCCGTTCTAAGCGACCGGGTCACCTTTGGCTATATGTTTGCCAGCGGTATTATGTTCGGGGCGCTGTTTGCCTTTATCGGAGCTTCTGAGCAGGTATTTGAAGATGTATTTAACCGCGGGCATCAATTTGCTATTTGGTTTGCCGTTATCGCAATATCTCTGGCATGTGCGACATTTGCCAATGCAAAATTGGTTGAGCAATACGGGATGAGACGGATGAGCCACACAGTGCTGATTGCGTTTTTCATCCTGATATGTGCGAATTTTCTACTGATGAACTTTGTCGGAGAGATGTTTTTCATCTTCCTGCCTTTATTTGCCATGGCATTTGGCTGTTTTGGTATGATTGGCTCTAACTTCTCCGCCATTGCTTTGGAACCCCAAGGCGAGTTTGCGGGCACAGCGAGTGCGGTTTACGGTTTTACCACAAGCACTCTATCAGCGTGGATAGGCTTGGTGATAGCACGACAGTTTGATGGAACGGTTAGTTCTATACTGGTCGGATTTTTAGCGCTCAGCGTGCTCTCAATTATAATTGTTCTTGTCACAGAGAATGGCAAATTATTTGAAATAGGTGAGGGCTATAAGTAAAATACCTTAACCTATATCATGACCTGTTTTTCTGAGATTATAATTCGTAATTCTTATATTGAATTTTCAGCTCACGCTTTAGGATTTTACCCGTTGCGCCTAAGGGCAGGGATTCGACAAATTCAATCGCATCCGGCATCCACCATTTCGCACATTTAGCGGCGATACAGGTTTTGATCTCGTCTTTGTCTGGCGTTTTCCCGGGCACGGGTTGAACGATCAATATCGGGCGCTCTTGCCACTTTTCATGGCGCACACCGATACAGGCTGCCATCGCGACGTCGTCATGGTCACATGCTGCGTTTTCAACCTCGATAGAACTGACCCATTCACCGCCAGACTTAATAACGTCTTTGGAGCGATCTGTAATCTCCATATAGCCGTGCTTATGTAAAGCAGCCACATCACCTGTTGCAAACCAGCCATCATCGGTAAAACTATCTGTACCAGCACCTTTGTAATAGGACGAGGCGATCCACGGTCCGCGTACATGTAAATGTCCAGAGGTTTCACCGTCTTCTGGTAAGATTTTGCCTTCATCATCGACAATTCGCATCTCGACACCAAATATACGACGCCCTGCCAATAATTTATGATGCACAGTGCTTTCATAGTCAGACAAATCTGTTGAAGGATGGGCCGCATATGTTGTGCCAAGCGGGCTTGTTTCTGTCATGCCCCAACCTTGTTGCATAGGTATGCCGAGGTCTTGCTCATAATATCGTAACAGGCTTTCAGGCAGAGCAGAGCCGCCAACAAGAGCCTTTTTAACTGTCTTGAGCTCAATATTATTTGCTTTGGCATGATTATAAATACCCAGCCAGACTGTGGGGACACCCGCCATAAGGGTGACGCCTTCCTGATTAATCATTTTACATAGATTAGCGCCGTCCAAACCAGGGCCGGGCATAACGAGTTTTGCTCCGACCATAGCCGCGGAATAGACAAGACCCCAAGCACTGACGTGGAACATGGGGACAACAGCGAGAATAACGTCCCCGGAACCTGCCCCGATCACGTCTTTAAAGCTACCTGCCATGGCATGAATAATTGTCGAGCGGTGTGAGTAAAGGACGCCTTTTGGATCGCCTGTTGTACCCGAAGTATAACATAATGTGCAGGCTGTGTTTTCGTCAAAGCGCTCCCACTCTATGCTATCAGATGCATCAGCTATGAAGTCATCATAAGAGTGCACATCAGCCTTATAGTCCGGTAGATCTTCCGGCGCGCACATAGCTACCCACTTTTTCACCGAAGGACACATTTTATGGATACCATCAATGATAGGGCCGAAGGTATTGTCAAACATCACCATAGAGTCTTCGGCGTGATTGATCATCCAACCAATTTGTTCGGGTTTAAGGCGCGGGTTAATTGTGTGTACAATGGCCCCAATAGAAGACACGGCATAATAGATTTCAATATGGCGGTAATTATTCCAAGCGATAGTCGCAATGCGGTCACCTTTTTTTATGCCAGCTGATTTGAGTGCGTTTGCGAGTTTTTTCACACGCAGGGCGCAATCGCCCCACGTATATCTATGCTCGGTCATATTTGTGTTTAAGGTGTAAATTTCACGATCAGCATGCACATTTGCGGCATGTTCTATTAGGTCACTGATCATAAGATCATGTTTCATCATTAAACCAAGCATATTTTCTCCAAGGTAATCCCCAAATTTATCATTGCCTTATGTTACAGGCATTTATGGTTTTTATTAAGGATTATTCGCATAACTATCAATGCATATCGCTCATTCACTTCTATTTAATTCAGTGAGATGATTTAGACGTGTTAAGGTGCGGCCCATGTAACATCATGTCCGTGTAAAGGCACTGTTGCGATACTCATTTTAGCGGAACCATCTACAATTTTGCGGCTATAGACGAGATAGACAAGTGTATCATTCTCGCTATCATATACGCGCCTCACAGCGAGGGTTTTGAAAATCAAACTTTGCTTTTGTCTAAAGACTTGCTCTCCTGATTTTGAACGGTTGATATCACCTATGACAACTGGTCCTGTCACGCCGCATGAAATAGAGCCATTAGACGGGTTCTCAAACCAGTCGCCCTTGGTCAGGCGGTCGAGGATGCTCCGGTCAAAATGCGCCATATGACAGCTTATGCCCTCTATTTTATCATCTTTGAGGGCTTCGATTTTAATCTCATTGCCCGTCCAGTCATTATTGATTTCAGCAACTTCCTTTTTGGATATTTGTCCGCATGCGCTTATAATCAAGGCGCTGCCAATGACGCAAATGTCCCTAAAAGTTCTCATAGCTTAACTCCTGATTAGCCTCTTGCGTAAATATAAGGGCTTTAAAAATTTTAAGGCAATTCTAATTCATACTTGACCTTGAAGGGCAAGCAATAAAAGTTAGCATATGGACGCTCTATCTGAAAAACATTTTGAACAGGCCCGTTCGATTGCCAAAAATTTGAATGTGGCCGCCCGCCCTTTGCGTATTTTAAGCTCAGTAGGGTGGAATCATAATTTGCGTGACGTTTTTTTAAAAACAGGGCGATTGCCCAAGCCGGAATATGTTGCGATTGATGTCACTGAAAGCCTATCTGATATTAAGACAATCCAGACCCGTATTCAGGGCGATCACGTCGTCTTTAACTGGCTCCGTCGCTTGGCAGAAGATCTCGAAGTTACCGCAAATATGATCGCCTCGCGTGGCACAGCTGAATTTTTTGAACATTCTTCCAAACTCTACGGTCAACCCAGTCGCCTCATGATTGACGGATCGACCAAGGTTATTGATTTGGCCTTGCATATGGACGAAACTTTGGACGGTTTGGACATTCATAAGCTCGTCGTGGAAGGCTATGAAACTCATTATAGCGCAAAACAATTCGCTCGAAAATTACGACCACGTCTGAAAAGGCATTTTGGGAGAGTCATGCCAAAGGTGGAAATCTCATCCACGCTCTCCGCTAAAGCTGCTGCAAGCTCTAGGCGAATTAGAGTGCGTAAGGATGCGCGGTTCACAGAGCGCGATATTGATCAGCTTTTACAGCATGAAGCCCTTATCCACACGGCGACAGCGCTTAATGGTCGGGCCCAGACCTATTTCCCAATTTTAGGACGTGCCCATGCGGGGACAACTGAAATTCAGGAAGGCTTGGCGGTCTTTGCAGAAATGATTAGCGGCGCTATGGATCCCGTGCGGTTTAGGCGGTTATCTGACCGTGTCATCGCTATTCAGAAAGCGATAGACGGGGCGGATTTCAAAGAGGTTTACGATTTTTACCGCGAGAGAACTGAGGACACGCAAAACGGACGTGAGCAATCCTATGAAAACACACGGCGTATTTTCCGAGGCGGGCTGGTAACAGGCAAAGCGCCCTTTACGAAGGATATGGTGTATTTGAACGGGCTTTTGCGCGTCCATAATTTTATGCGTAGCGTGGTAAAATTGGAACGAGCAGACCTTATTCGTATTCTGTTTTGTGGAAAAATGGACTTGGAAGATGTGCCTGCCTTTGCCCAAATGGCAAGTGTTGGGCGGCTAGATCCACCTCGTTTCTTGCCGCCTTGGGCTAAGGATTTACGCTTTCTGGTCAGTTATATGGCCTATTCGGGGTTTTTAAATCAGGTAAAAATGCCGGGTTTCCAAAGCTATTATCAAACTGCTCTGGACGGTGTGCCTATAGTATGGGATTTTAGTGCCTAATGACAGATGCGGTAAAATTATCAAATAATATCAAAGCTTTATTACCAGATATTGAACTCGCAAATGCCGAGATGGAGGCGCAAAGGCGCTTGCCCGCCGCTTTGGCGAAAAAAATGGCTAAGGCAGGCCTGTTTCGTCTCATAACCCCCAAAAGTCTGGGCGGGTTTGAGTTGTCTCTGCCCGAAATTTTTACACATCTTTCCACGGTCTCGCAGGTAAATGCGAGTGCGGGTTGGTGCTCTATGATTGCCTGCACCAATACATTAAGCGCGGCTTACTTGTCCCCGACTATCGCCAAGAAAATATTCGGGGACCCGGAAATCATAACGGGCGGGATATTTGCACCATCTGGCATAGCCAAAGAGGCGGGGGATGATTACATTTTGACGGGCCATTGGAGATGGGGATCAGGTTCGGCCAATACGCAGTGGATGGCCTGCGGTGCTCGTATTGAAGGCCGTGATACGCCTCCGCGCATGTTATTATTCTCGACCTCTGATTGCGAGCTGGTAGATAGCTGGCATGTAGCAGGCCTAAAAGGCACGGGTTCCGGCGATATAATTGTCAAAGACCTAAAAGTGCCAAAAGAACGTAGTGTGGCATTGGGGTTTGATAAGCCTGTGGAAACAGGCCCGCTTTATACATTCCCACCATTTTGCTTACTCGCCATAGGTGTCGCGGCTGTGGCTTATGGGAATGCGGCGGGGGCGCTTGAGAGTTTTAATGACCTTGCCGGGCATAAAAAAACCTCTGGAGCGTCCAGAACGCTGAGCGAGCGTGAAACCATTCGCGTGGAATATGCTAAGGCGACGGCACGTCTGCGGGCGGCTCATGCTTATGTCAGAGAAGAAATGGAGAGCTGCTGGGCTAAGGCTATCGCGGAGGGGCAGCATAGTTTGGAAACAAGATCGAATTTAAGGCTTGCTTGTACGCACCTAATACGCACATGTGCTGATGTCACGCGAATGATTTATGAAATGGCGGGCGGGCCTGCCCTGTTCTTGGACAGTGATTTGCAAAGACGTTTCAGGGATGGTTATGCCATGACACAGCATATTATTACCGCGCCAGCGACATATGATCTGACAGGACGAATTTTGTTAGGTCTGCCAACTAAAGGGCATATGGTTTAAATCAAAAGCTGGAGAGGGGTGAACCTACAAGCATCACCCAGTAGGTGGCATATTTTGATTTAGGATCAAAAACAAGGGCGGCTCCAAACTCGGTCACACCTTCGCGTAATAAATTCTCATTATGCCCTTTACTATTTTTCCAACCAGTTAAAGCTGTAGACCAATCTGTTTGGCCCGAGGCGACATTTTCAGCAATTTTACGATAATTATAATTTTCTCTTTCCACACGTTCGGCTGGCTCGCTGCCATCTGAACCCGTATGAGAAATTGTCCCCGTATCGGCAAGGTCTTGAGCATGTATTTGGGCTGCGCGGATTAAAGCCTTATTGAGTTTAAGGGCGGGAAGTTTATGTGCGCGGCGATAGCTATTTAAATCTGCCAGCGAGGTTTCTAGATTTAAGGGCGGCGGGGCCGGGAAGCTAAAAGGGCTGTTTTCTTCAAGGCCGTCACTTAAGTGACAGATCATTTCAGGAAGCGGTACATCATTTACGATCGTTGTATGAACTTCATAACCACGACAGAGCTCTGATTCCTTACATAAATCAGCACAGGCTTGTTGGCTATAAACAGGCACTTTTTTAACCCCGCCAACAGAGTCAGTCTCTAGGGCGAATGAGATAGGTGTATATAGAAAGCTCACTACAAAGCATATCACCTGTGCAAATATATATTTAGACATGTCGAGGCTCTAAGATATGTGTCTTCGGGAGTGGTCAGTTTAGTCTAAAATCGCGAAAAGCTATTACCAAAGCCTAAATATTAGCTAACGAGATGATTAATTTTGAGACAGATTTTCAGAGCGGTCAGTTATGTTATCGGGTTCATTCGCGACCAGTATTTTTGCCGTATCTGGTGCGACAATCCCCGCAGCAATATTTCGTTCTAAAGTGTAAGCGTCTGTAAGCGATGCATAAAAATCGATATATTTTTGAATGCTAACATCTGTAATTTCATCATCTGTTTTCAGCAGAGGTTTGCGCTTTAAGCCTTTATGCGCCTTCAGCATGTAGGACTTCCAAATATCTACAGGTAGCAAGCCGCCTGTGATTTTTAACGTCGAACTGTTATCGTCATTACCCAGCCATACGCCCGTTGTGTATTGGGACGTAAAGCCGATAAACCAGGCATCACGATAATCCTGTGAGGTTCCCGTTTTTCCGCCGGCCTCGCGAGAGCCTAGACGCGCGCCGTGCCCTGTACCTGTATTGATAACTTCTTGGAGCATTTGAGTTATCTGGCGAGCATAGGGTTCCGCATAGACACGTTCGGGGATGGGCTCTCTGCGCGTATAGAGCTTCATGTCAGATGTCGTTTTGACTGATTTAATCAGGAAGGGGCTTTTTTTAATGCCCTCATTTGGAAAGACTAGGTAAGAGCTGGTAAGCTCGACGAGGTTTACTTCCGAGGAGCCAAGAGAAATAGAGAAGTTTGCGCGAAGCGGTGTGTTTATACCAAATCTTTTAGCTGTCCGTGCGATTTTTCCCGGCCCTATTTCAGCCCCGATTTGGGCCGCGATTGTATTGACTGATAGCTTTAAGGCTTCCCGAATTGTCATTGGCCCGCGGTAACGCTTTGTGTAATTTTCAGGTTCCCAACCATCAATTTCGGTTGGTTGATCAATCCTCACTGTGCCGGGGGTAAAGCCTTCTTCTAGGGCTGCGGCATAGACAAAGGTCTTAAAGGCAGAGCCGGGTTGACGTTTAGCTTGTGCGGCCCTGTTGAATTTACTTTCGTTATAATCCTGACCGCCTATTAAAGCTCTGATTTCGCCAGTTTTCGTATCAACGGACACCACAGAGCCATTGGCAACCTTTTTACTTTTAGCATTACGTTGCAAATATTTATTGAGCGTTTCGTGTGCCGCGATCTGGAGTTTAGGGTCTAGAGTGGTCTGGATAATAAGGTCTTTGTGCTTATCACCCACCAGTTCTTT
>CAZNCJ010000076.1:0-10709 GCA_964571595.1 uncultured Caulobacterales bacterium
TTAGCGCGTTTAAGTCTTGGGGTTTTAGCATTAATCCCGATATGAAATGTCACAATAATCACGCGGATATGGTGGCGCATTATGCAGAGATTTATGAAAAGCGCGCGGGCCTTTGCTATGATATTGACGGGGTGGTTTACAAGGTCAATGATCTGGCTTTGCAAGAAAGATTGGGCTTTGTATCGCGTGCTCCGCGTTGGGCTATTGCCCATAAATTTCCGGCTGAAAAAGCCATTACCACGATAGAGTCTATCGATATACAAGTGGGTCGGACAGGGGCTCTAACTCCTGTAGCGCGCCTTATGCCGATCACAGTCGGCGGGGTGGAAGTTTCCAATGCGACCCTTCATAATGAGGACGAGATTAAGCGGCTTGATCTTAAGGTAGGGGATAAGGTTGAAATTCAACGTGCCGGAGATGTTATCCCGCAGGTCTTGCGAGTGGTTGAGGCAGGTAAGGGCGAGGCCTTTACCTATCCCACCCATTGCCCTGTTTGCGACGCCCCAGCCGAGAATGATATTGACGAGAAGACAGGACGTATTGATGTCGTCAAAAGATGTACAAACGGCTTAAGCTGTCCCGCGCAAGCCATTGAAAGGCTTAAACATTTTGTATCGCGCAGGGCCTTTGATATTGACGGGCTGGGTGAGAAGCAAGTGGCCTTGTTTTATGAAAAAAGCTGGGTGCGCGAACCCGCAGATATATTTCATCTGAACTTTGATAAGATTGCTGAACTTGACGGCTTTGGAGATTTGTCGGCCAAGAATTTGGAGGCCGCGATAAAGGCGCGCCGCGAAATCGAATTTGAACGTCTGCTCTATGCTCTGGGTGTTCGCCATATCGGACAGGGCAATGCGAAATTATTAGCCAATCACTATCTGACATGGGACGCATTTGTGACGGCGATGCGGGAAGCGAAAATCGGTACAGATATTTATGCAGATCTGATGAATATTGACGGGGTTGGTCCGGGGCAAGTCAAAGCGCTGACAGATTTTTTTCAAAACGACATAAATCAAGATATGGTCGGGCGGTTAATTGCTGCGCTGGATAAAGTTATCCCCGCGCAAGCCCCCCAGATTGATAGTCCCGTATCTGGCAAGACAGTTGTGTTTACCGGAAAGCTGGAAAAGTTTTCGCGCGATGAAGCCAAATCCCGCGCACAAAGTCTGGGGGCAAAAGTCTCGGGGAGTGTGTCGGCCAAGACGGATTTTCTTATTGCGGGGCCGGGGGCAGGCTCAAAGCTCAAAAAAGCACAAAGTCTGGGAATTAAAACCCTCACGGAAGATGAGTGGTTAGACCTCATCAGCTAAGCCTTAGGCGGTTTACTCGCACGTCGCTAATTTAATTCAATGACTTTGAGGCCCCGTCTTTGCGCGTTCTGCTTAAAGGTGTCTGAAGCGTGGCCAATGACATGGACTTCCGCAGTCTGGCCCCTTCTTATTTGCGAAAGATAGTCAATCGGCACGGCTAGTTGAGGTGTCCATTGGAGATAATCCGCTGCAACAGGAAAAATCAGCGTTTGGTCGGGCGAGACGATGATCGGGGCTGGGGCATTACTGGCAAAATTTTGCACTTCGCCGCGCGTAGACAGAAGAGCGAGATAATCATAACTCTGAAGTCTGGTTTCTATCAGGTAAGGCGAGTTAAAATCTATCACCTCTCTGATGAGTTTCACTTTATCTACTGGCTCGGCTATTTGACTGGTAATCGCGACAAGTTTTGCCCGGTCGGCATTGGTAAAGGCGGTATTTCGATAAAGTCTGTCTATCTCATCAAGGGTCAGCCCCCAGCTTTCAAGCTTGGCCTTATCACGATTGCGACTTTTGTGACCATCTTCATAACCTGCGAGAAATTCGCCATTATTAAACCAGCCAATTCCGGTTTGGTACGGGCTTAGAATGTCAATGCCCGCGCTTGAAACGGCCAGTTTATAGGCCGAGCCTGTGTATGATTCTGCATAAGAGAGGCGGTCAATCTGCTTTTGTAAGATTTTGTTTCGGCTCTCAGGGTCTGTTCCGAGATTTGCATGTAACCGTCTGGCAGAATTCTTTTTACCAACGAAAGAATTGAAACCTGACCAGATATCCTCTACCGCAGAATTAAGACAAGCCCCAAGGCCCTGACATTTTGTATTCGAAGCCTTTTTCGCCAGACGCACACCTGTCACGCCAATCTCGCCTGCGCCTTTCACGAGATTTATTCCAACCTCACCCACGCCCTTGGGGATAAAGAGGACGGCCTCTTCGACACTCTCAATTTTGGCCGCGCTCTCACCAATAGTATTGAGCGTACGAATGGGTGTTCTAACGAGATTTGTCGTCCGGTTAAAAGCAGATTTACCGACCATATTCAGCGTAGATTGTGCGCGCAGCATTTCGATGGCTTCGATCTCTTGAATATAGCGTCTCGCGGCATTCACGCCCGTGATTTGGGCCTCGCCCTCAGCACTTGTGATCTTATAAATAACGGCCATCCCGTCTGTGAAGGCCTGTGGATCAACGCTGTGATAAGCGCTTTGCATATTTTCCTGACCCAAAAAATCTTGGGCTGATATGCTCATGGGGGCTTCAAATTGTACTGTATGGTTTTGAGCCATAGCTGCATGGCTGGCAAAGAGCATAAAACAAGACGACATGAGGAGGCGCGAAAATGAACGACGCTTGGATCTTGGATTCCGTGATATGTGGCACCCTGATGTCATGTCGTAACTTTTTCTCCTATTCGTCTTTGTCAGTTTGGGGTATTCAAATTACACCTCTTATTATGGCAATCTATGGCATATGACGCATTGCGGTCAGATGAATTATGTGAACATTAGACGGTTTAAATGCGGCAAAAACAAGATAAGAGTACAGTTTTTGACGAAAAATTGAGAGTTGTGAGAGGCGTATATATGCAATCCAGACCGCCTATCATCGTTATGGGGCTAATGTCTGGCACCTCCCTTGACGGTGTGGACGCCGCTTTTTTGGAAACTGATGGTCAGACGATTACACGATTCGGGCCGTCTCTTACGCTGGATATGCCAAGGGAAAACCCGTTAGAGGCAGCCATTAAGGCGGCTTTGGCATGGCAATTTAAAGGCCCGCCGCCCGACATTTTTTCTGATGCGCAAGATTTTATAGACAGGCTACATATTCAGGCCGTGAAAAATCTTTGTAATCGACACCCTGATTGGGCCAAAGACTTGTCTCTTATCGGCTATCACGGCCAAACTATATTACATCATCCGCCCGTGGGTGGCCAAAACGGGCAGACATTGCAATTAGGCTCAGGCGAAAATCTCGCAGAAATTCTGCAAAAGCCCGTCATCTGGGATTTTAGGTCCCAAGATATGCGTATGGGCGGGCAGGGCGCACCGCTCGCCCCGATTTATCATCAGGCGCTGGTCGAGAAGGCGGGGCTTAGCGGGGTCACAGCCGTGCTTAATCTGGGCGGCGTGGGCAATGTCACCCTTGTGGGAGAGGGCGTATTAAAAGCCAGTGATACGGGGCCAGCGAACGGACCATTGGATCAATGGATGGTCAAACACGGGCAAAATTATGATAAAGGCGGTAAAATAAGTCTCTCGGGCACTGTCGATCATAGCCGTGTTGAGAACTGGTTATCACGGCCGTTTTTTAGCCGTGCTGTGCCGCGCTCGGCGGATCGCTATGATTTTGATGTCATGACGGAAATGTCGGGACTTACACGCGAGGACGGGGCGGCGAGCTTGGCGGCCTTTTGCGCGCTCTCGGTCGTTAAAACATTACGCCAAATGGCTGTGCGCCCGGACCGTATCATTCTGTGCGGAGGCGGGCGTCATAATCGCGCGATTGAGTGGATGTTGGGATGTCATATTGCGGCAGATATTTTAAGCGCCGAAGATATGGGCTGGAATTCGGATGCGATTGAGGCGCAAGCCTTTGCTTATATGGCCGCGCGGCGTCTATATGATTTACCCATATCTTTTCCAGCAACCACAGGGGTCCGTAAGGCCGTAACGGGAGGCAGGTTAGCGCAGATCAGCTAAGGCTGATCAAAGCTGGCGATCTAAGCAATCAGGCGCGGTTCGCGCGGCGGGCAATAACGCGGATCAAGATGATCATCCAGATAATCCTCGATCACGTCCATAGCTTCATCAAGATGGTTGGAATAGAAATGATCCGCACCTTCAATCAGATGTGTCGTGATTTGCGTGCCCTTCTGGACACGGATTTTCTCAACAACACGGTCAACATCTTCCGCAGGCACAAGACTGTCACGGTCCCCGTAAGTGACCAGGCCAGAGGCCGGGCAGGGCGCAAGGAATGCAAAATCATAAGTGTTGGTTGGCAGAGACATAGAGATAAACCCGGCCACTTCAGGACGGCGCATTAAGAGCTGCATACCGATCCAGGCCCCGAAGGAATATCCAGAGACCCAGCTAAAGGGCGCGTTCTGGTTGAAACTTTGCAGCCAATCAAGCGCGTAAGCCGCGTCTTGCAATTCGCCCGAGCCGTTATCATAAGTCCCGACAGAGCGGCCAATCCCGCGAAAGTTAAAGCGCAGGACAGAGAAACCGCGCCTTTTATAGCCTTCATACATAGCCACAGGAATCCGGTGATCCATATGCCCGCCAGCTTTGGGGTGAGGGGAGAGAATAAGCGCACAAGGTGCTGAGGTGTCATCGGAAGGATGGTAACGGCCTTCAAGCCGCCCGTCAGGGCCGGCAAATATTACTTCTGGCATAAAACAGCCCTATTTCTGTGTGGGTCTTTTTTGTAGTAAAAAAGTGCCCTCTTAATCTTGACTCATTTAGTCGGAATTACTACATCCCGACAAGACATGAAAGTTGGCGGCTTTTAGCAAGCCAATTTGCAAAAAGCGAGAAAAACCTTTCAAAAAAGAAAGATGATAAGGTGAAACTAACGGCAAAAGGACGATATGCGGTTATGGCCGTGGCTGATGTGGCCGCGCAAGGCCCGGATTCTGTTGTGCCTTTGGGTGATATTGCCCGCCGTCAGGGGATTTCGCTCTCCTTTCTGGAGCAATTATTTGGCAAAATTCGTCGAGCAGGCTTGTTAGATAGCCAAAGAGGGGCGGCTGGCGGCTATAAAATGGCGATACCCGCCTCTGAGCTTACACTTGATAAGATTATATTTGCAGTCGATGAAGACATTAAAGCCCATGGCTGCACACCCGAAGCCAAAATCGCCTGTACGGGACTCACAGATAAATGTTTGACCCATAATTTATGGGGGGCCTTAGAAAACCACATAGAACAGTTTCTGGCCTCTATCACCGTGCAAGATGTTGTCGATGGGCGTTTGCCAATCGCGCAAGTGGAGGCTGCGGAGTGACCCGCATTTATCTTGATCATAACGCGACAAGCCCGACACGCCCCGAAGTGATTGACGCGGTGAGTGCGGCCCTGACTGTGAGCGGTAATCCATCTGCGCAACACAAAGACGGGCGCTCGGCTAACGCCCTCATATCAGAGGCGCGCGAAGCTGTCGGGCAGGCTATGTGTGTGCGTTCGCAAGATATTATTTTTACCAGTGGCGGCACAGAGGGCGATAATACGGCGATATATTCAGCGATAAAATCTGGCACGCGCCGTGTGTTGATTTCGTCTATGGATCACCCCGCGACTATTCTCGCTGCCGAGGCCTTCGGGGCAGAAGTCGAGCCTATCCCCGCAGACCAGAATGGACTGACGGATTTAGACTGGCTGGAAACGCGCCTTCAAGGGTGGGATGTAAGTGACGGACGTCCCTTTGTTTCTATCGTGGCGGCCAATAGCGAAACGGGCGTCCTGCAAGATTATGCAAAAGCAGTACAGATCACACATGCGGCAGGCGGGCTTATCCTGATTGATGCCGTGCAGGCTTTGGGCAAGCTATCATTGGAATTTAACGCGGATAGTCGTCCTGATTATATCAGTGTGACGGCCCATAAAATTGGCGGACCTAAAGGTGTCGGCGCGCTTTATGTGGACCCGAACGCACCGTTTAGCGCTTTGCTTTCAGGTGGGGGGCAAGAACGCCGCCGCCGCGCGGGTACACTGAATGTTGCCGGGATTGCAGGTTTTGGCGCCGCCGTCAAAGCCATGCGCGATCACTCCCATACCGAAGCGTTGCGCGGCAAATTAGAGGCAGGCCTAAAAGACATAGAGCCCGATTTGACGATTTTTGGCGCGGGGGCGGAGCGCCTGCCCAATACCAGTTTTTTTGCTGTGCCTGATGCGGCCTCGCAAACATTGATGATGGCACTTGATCTGGAAGGCATATCTGTTTCTACCGGCACGGCTTGTTCTTCGGGCAAGGTCGGGGCCAGCCGCGCTATCACGGCGATGGGGCTTTCAGAGCTTGCGCCAAAAGGCGCTATTCGGGTCAGTTTTGGCTATAATTCTACAGATAGTGATGTTGAGAACTTTCTTACGGCTTGGACGAAAATCCGCCAAAAACAAGATAAGATGAGAGGGGCCGCATAGTGTCCGAAGATGTAAAAGTTAAAGACGGTATCGAACAAAGCACGGTTGATGGTGTGCGCTCGCTTGAGGCTGATAAATATAAATACGGCTTTGATAGCGATATCGAACAAGAGTTTGCGCCCAAAGGCCTCAACGAAGATATTGTACGCTTTATCTCGGCCAAGAAGGACGAGCCGCAATGGTTGCTGGATTGGCGGCTGGAGGCTTACCGCCGATGGCTGACATTGGAAGAGCCAGATTGGGCGATGGTGGATTATCCCGAGATTGATTATCAGGATATGTATTACTATGCTTCGCCGGTTAAAAAAGAAGGCCCCAAAAGCCTGGATGAGGTCGATCCGGAAATTCTGGAAGTTTATAACAAGCTCGGCATTTCTCTTAAAGAACAAGAAGTACTGGCGGGTGTTGAAGGCGCGCCGAAAGTAGCGGTTGATGCCGTGTTTGACAGTGTCTCGGTTGTCACTACTTTTAAGGACGAGCTGGCCAAGGTCGGTGTGATTTTCTGCTCATTCTCTGAGGCCGTAAAAGACCATCCCGAATTGGTTAAAAAATATATGGGCTCTGTTGTGCCCGTCACAGATAATTACTTCGCCACGCTTAATAATGCGGTGTTCTCCGATGGTTCATTTGTCTATATCCCGCCGGGTGTGCGCTGCCCGATGGAGCTTTCGACTTATTTCCGCATGAACGCCCAAGGCACCGGCCAGTTCGAGCGCACTCTGATCATTGCCGATAAAGGCTCATATGTCTCTTACCTTGAGGGCTGTACGGCCCCGATGCGCGATGAAAACCAGCTTCACGCCGCGATTGTCGAGATCATTGTGCATGAGGACGCGGAAGTAAAATACTCGACTGTGCAGAACTGGTGGCCCGGCGACAGTGAAGGCAAAGGCGGGGTTTATAATTTCGTGACTAAACGGGCTGATTGCCGCGGGGCCAATTCCAAAGTGAGCTGGACACAGGTCGAGACAGGCTCTGCGGTGACATGGAAATATCCGAGCTGTATCCTGCGCGGTGATAACTCCCAAGGCGAGTTTTATTCGATTGCGATTACCAATGGTCATCAGCAAGCCGATACGGGCACGAAGATGATCCATTTGGGCAAAAACACTAAATCACGCGTGATCTCTAAGGGCATTAGCGCGGGTAAGTCTAACCAGACTTATCGCGGCCTTGTGTCTGCCCATAGGAAGGCGGCAGGTTCGCGGAATTTCACCCAGTGCGATAGCTTACTGATCGGGGATCAATGCGGGGCGCATACTGTGCCTTATGTGGAAAGCGATACGCCAAGCGCCCAGTTCGAGCACGAAGCGACGACCTCCAAGCTCTCTGATGATCAACTGTTTTATTGTCGCCAGCGTGGGCTGGGGGAAGAAGAAGCTGTGGCCCTGCTTGTCAACGGATTTTGCCGTGAGGTGCTCCAAGAACTGCCAATGGAATTTGCCGTGGAAGCGCAAAAACTGGTTGCGATCTCGCTGGAAGGTAGTGTCGGGTAGGCATGGTGTGCGGCTTAACATATACCGGCCCCTCTCGGGCCATACCGTTAGTGGCTGTTTGCATTTTGGCGGCCTGTACGCCCGTGGAAGAAACTGCGGTCCAAACAGCTGAGCCTGCTGAAATTCCCGCCTCGACAATCGAAGATATTACCAAGATAGAGCAAATTGACTTTACCGCCTATTCGATGGATTTAGCAGAACATGTCGACCTCGAAATTGGCGAAGCCAAGGCCGTGTCGAATGAGAAAATACAGACCTATTTTAAACCCGAAAAGGGCGCAGAAGGCTCTGCGGAATATGTCTTTACAGAGCTGCGCGGTGAGGGCGGCAATGTCATATTAGCGGCCTCTAATGGTCTGGCCGATGACAGTGTAAAAGCCGAAGAACTATACGCCGTGTTCAAAGACGACACATTAATCATATACGGACTACGCCAGAAATGCTGGCGCGGGCCAAATTCAGATACGTGGCAAAAGACGATTTGCCCCTAATTATCAACACTTATTTTTACCCAATTAAAGGAAATTAAAATGGCTAAAAAAGCAAAAGCTGAACCCAAACGTAAACTCCTCTCGCTCTCAGAAGGCGAGAAAACCTACGCCATGTCCCGCGCTGTCGTGCAAGGCGATTGGTGCTTTGTCTCTGGCACTGTGGGCTATAATTACGCCGAAGGTAATCTGCCCGAAAGCGCAGCCCAACAGGCCCAGAATACATTTGCCAATATTATGGCGGCTATGGGCGAGGCGGGCTTTGAGCTCGGCCATACAATTCGTGTGCAATATACGCTCTCAGACCGGAAATATATGAAAGAGGTTCTGCCGGTTATCCAGCAACATTACGGCGCTATCCTGCCTGCCGCGACAATGGTGATCGCAGATTTGGTGGACGAGAAGATGAAAGTCGAAATCGAAGTTACGGCGTATAAAGGGTCAGGCGAAAATTCGCGTAAATAATACCTAATAAAATCATCATAGATGAGAACGAATAATGCTAAAAATAAATAACCTATCCGCCGCTGTTGATGACGGCCAGAAAACGATTTTGGAAGGGCTGTCGCTTGAAGTGCCTGCCGGAGAAGTCCATGCCATTATGGGGCCGAACGGGGCGGGGAAATCGACGCTCTCTTATGTCCTCACAGGGCGTGAGGGCTATGACGTCACAGACGGCACTGTCAGTTTTAACGGTGAAGACTTACTGGATATGGACCCGGAAGACCGCGCGGCAAAAGGTGTGTTCCTGTCCTTTCAATATCCGCTGGAAATCCCCGGTGTGCCGACCATGACCTTCTTGAAAACCGCGCTTAACGCCCAACGCAAAGCGCGCGGCGAAGACGAGATGAAAGCGCCCGAATTTCTTAAAAAAGCCAAAGAGGTGGCCAAAGAGCTTAAGATCAAACCTGATATGTTACGCCGCCCGCTTAATGTCGGTTTTTCAGGTGGTGAGAAAAAGCGCATGGAAATTTTCCAGATGATGATGCTCGCGCCGAGCTTTCTGATTATGGACGAAACTGACTCGGGGCTAGATGTGGACGCGCTGCGTATTGTGGCGGACGGGGTCAATGCGCTGCGTTCCAAGGATCGTGGCATGTTGGTCATTACCCATTATCAACGCCTGCTGGATTACATCGTGCCCGATAAAGTGCACGTCCTCGCAGGCGGGAAGATCGCCGCTACGGGCGGTGCCGACTTTGCCAAAAAGCTCGAAAAAGAGGGCTATGACGCTTATGCCTAATGCCCTCAAAATAGAGGATCTCCCTCACCGCCGTATGGAGGCGTGGAAGTGGACGGATTTACGTGCGCGGATCGAGGAAAACGCCTCGGGTCTATCTCAAGTCGGCCTGCCCAAGCTCAGCCTGCCTGACGGTGTAAGCGTGACAGAAGAAGACAGCACGGACGCGGTGAGCGCGACACCTATGTCGGCTTTAGCACGGAATGTGGCCCCTAAAGTCTGGACGATCACAGTGCCAGACGGGTTTTCCAGCCAGACGCTGCTGACAATAGAAGGTCTAGAGAAGGGCCATATTCGCTTGCGCCTAAATATAGGTAAGGGGGCCAAATTGTCTTTGGTGGAACATCATCAAGGCACGGGCGGTTTTTGCAATATTGACATGGCGATCAAGATGGGAGAGGGCGCTGCGCTTGAGCGCGTGATTGTGCATGATGACGCGGCCGATCATGTCCGTGTCGCCACAACGCATTTCACGCTCTGGAAAAACGCTAAAGTAAAGCAATACGGGCTTTCATTTGGCGGGGCGACAGCACGGCTTGAGACACGCCTTGCCGCTATGGGCACAGGCGTTGAGGCGGTGCTAAACGGGGCCTATCTCTTGGACGGTAAACGCCACACCGATATGACGAGTTATATTGATCTGGCGGCCCCGGATGGTGTTATCCGTCAAGCTGTGAAAGGCGTGGTAAGTGATAAGGCGCGCGGGGTTTTCCAAGGCAAGTTCCACGTTAGACGACCTGCGCAAAAGACGGATGCGGAAATGCGCCATGACGCGCTCATGCTCTCAGATACGGCCCAGATCAGAGCCAAGCCCGAGCTTGAGATTTACGCCGATGATGTAGAATGTGCCCATGGCAATACGCTCGGCGCGCTTGACGAAGACGCTCTATTTTATATGCGACAGCGCGGCATATCACTGGCTCAAGCCAAGGCGCTTCTAACAGAAGCTTTCGTCGCGGGTGTGTTTGACGAGATGTCGGACGAGGCCTTGCAAGAGAGCTTGCTGGGTAAAGTACGGGAATGGTTGG
>CAZNCJ010000077.1:0-10632 GCA_964571595.1 uncultured Caulobacterales bacterium
TCTACCAATTCCGCCACACCCGCACTGAAGATTGTGGACATATAAAGCAGTCTCATTGATCTGGCTAGGCTCTTTTTAGACTATATTGATTTTTTCAAGACGGGTCTGTTTCCAGCTATGGATCAGCTCACATCCCCCTATAGTTTTAAATAAAAAAAGGATCGTTCATGCCGCTGGTGTGATAGGCGGCATGGGCGGGGCGCTTGTGGCGTAGGTTTGCGTATCAGCTGCGCCCGGTTGGACGGCTTGTGCCTGATGCGTCGGGAGTTCGGTATATTGCGTTTGCTGAGTTGGGGCCGGGAGAGCTTGTTGTGCGCTCTGCTGTTGCACATGTTGCGGATAATGGGATGGGGTGCCATCATGCGGGACGGAATTATGCGCGTCAGCATATTGTGTGTTTGGACCTCCATCTGCATTTAGGACATCTGCAATATCGCGTGCCAGACGCGAGAATTCGCTTCCAACAATATTATCCGGTGTGACGGTCTTAACGACAGGCGGTTTGTTTGGCAGTGTAAAGGTAACGGTCGTGCCTTCATTGACGACACTTTCAATTTTGAAATTACCGCCGTGAAGCTCAACCAAGGATTTTGACAAGGCAAGACCAAGGCCCGTGCCTTCATGCTGGCGGGAATGCTGGCTGTCGATTTGCTCAAAGGGTTTGGCGAGACGCTTTATATCTTCGGCAGAAATTCCGATGCCGCTATCCGTGATCTTGACAATAAGCCCGGCACTATTGGCAGAGACTTCGGCGCTGACAACCCCGCCCTCCGGCGTGAATTTAATGGCGTTGGTTAAGAGGTTAAGCAAAATTTGTTTAACGGCGCGGGGGTCCGCTTCTACTTCGACAAGCTCTTGAGAGGAATAAATCAGTTTAAGGCGATTTTCTTCTGCCCGCCCCCGTACAATACGGATGACCTGTTGAACAATTTCATTGATCTGCATGGCTTCGGTATTTAGCGACATTTTCCCGGCTTCAATTTTGGACATATCCAAAATATCATTAATCAAGGAGAGAAGATGTTGTCCGCTAAAGAGGATGTCATTGACATATTCCTTATAACGTGGATCGCCAAGAGGTCCGAACATTTCCTTTTTCATAATATCTGAGAAGCCGTTAATCGCATTTAGCGGTGTTCGTAATTCATGGCTCATATTGGCTAGAAATTCACTTTTGGATTGATTGGCTTCTTCGGCGCGGATTTTTTCCTGCTCATAATTTTCCGCAAGTTCCATGATCCGTGTCTGCGATTCTCTAAGCACATTAATGGTTTGCTCGCGAATAACCTGATTGGTTTGGAGCTGTTCCTCGCGGGCGCGGATTTCCGTAATATCTGTACCCGTACAAACGCGCCCCCCTTCAGACGTGACGGTTTCTTGGTAATGTAACCACCTTCCATCTTTAAGGTGGATATCATAAGAGCTTTCATCATTGTCACGATAGAGATTATTAACCGCATTCATGGCGTGATATTCTAGCGTGGCATGATCAATACCGGGCTGTAACTGACCGGGTAAAAAGCCGAAAAAGTTTTCAAACCTTTGGTTCCAAGACACCAATCTGTCCATAGGGTCCCAAATCACAAAAGAGTCTGTCATAGCGGCCAAGGCATTATTTAATCTATATTCGGCCATTTGCAGGCTTTGTTGAATACCTCTTTGTTCAGAGACATCCATCGCCATACCAATCACAACGCGGGCTGAATCAGACCCTCTGACTGACGGGCGTCCCCGACATGATAAGATGACAGGGCGTTTGGCAACATTTACATCAACACTAAATTCGCCGTTCATATGGGCACGCCTGACAAGCGAAAATAGCTTCTCGCGGTCATGTTCGTGGAAAATTCCCAAAAACTGAGGGATAGTCAGTGTCTGCTCTTTTTCTTTCAGTCCGATAAGCCCTGAAAGGGACCGGCTGATAAAAGCCGTATTGTTTTTGAGATCAAGTTCCCAAATTCCGCCGTGGCCCGCATCAATGGCGGTTCTGTAGCGTTGTTGGGAAATTTCTGTTTCGTGATTAGTTTGCTGTACCTTGCGCATATGTGCCAGCATGTTTTTCATCAAAACACCCACGAGTAGGCCAGTTGCGAGAAATAGCGTTAAGAAGAATAACAGATTGCCCATCCAATTAGAGGCGAGCGATTTAGGTTGGGCAGAAATTACGAAAAGTGAGGTCGCCCCAGGTATGGTTTGATGGGACAACCAGACTTTGTTTGAGTTGGATTTATGTCCGACAACATCATTTTTCGTCCCGTAGCTATTGATCTGTGCGGGTGAAACATTGAAATATTTGGCAGGGCCGATTTCAGCAATGTCACGTGAGCCGTCAATTACGCGGCCAGATGTCGTGATGATGGCCGAGCTTTTATCAAAATTGCCAATCAAGGCGCTTGGGGCGAGGGCGACAACAAGAAATTGCCCACCCGATTTCGTAATGACGAGGGGGTTTACGGAATAATCCTCCGCGATGAGGGAGGAGATCCGCAAACCAGATTGCGGAAAATTACGAAGATCCGTATTACTTAAAACGCCTGCGACGATTTCAGAAGAAGCAGCAAGGACGCGATTTTCCGAATTCATCACAGCTGCGCCGACAATACCTTGACCGCGTGTAACAGTATTTATAATTTGGGCGGGAGAGCGCTTGCCTCCAAGGCTCGCCTGGCTCCACTCCACTTGACGACCTAAGCTTTTACTGGCGTAATTTGATTTGGCCGTCATTTCTTTTTTAAGGCCATTAATAGAGGCGTTTTGGAAGCTTGTATGATCGTAAAATAGCTTACTGCACACCATAATCATGAAGAAAATCAGAAAGGCTATCGTGACATATAAAAGTGTTTTTACTGACCCTTTATCCAATTGGTCCGACAGGCGCGAGCCTTCAGGATTGCGTGCAGAGAGAGATGGTGTTCCACCTTGGGTAAAAGGGGTCAATCCGGCATGATAGTTCCTTTGCGCAGGCACGGCTTGATTTTGACCAGTTTGAGCATGAAACTGGTTAGGCACATCACTTCTATTTTGTGGCAATCTTATGGATTGTCTGTTCACGCAAACCCTCACGAATCATAACGCAGAATAAACCCACGTTTTCATGCTTGTCGAATGGTTAGTTTTATAACGCTTGAAATCCGCATAAAAAGTTAAGAAATACGAGTTTCTGGCTCTGGTTTACCTATGAAAAAGCCCTGAGCTGCATCAAATCCCAGTTTCTTGGCAAAATGGCGTAAATCTTCGCTTTCTATGCCTTCAGCAATGAATCGGCAGTCCAAAGCATCTCTGAGACTTAAAATCGCCTGTAAAATGGCCCTTTCGCGGCTGGAATTAAAGGCGGCGCTCACAAATCCCCCATCAATTTTCAACCAATTGGCCGGCAGGGCGCGCAAATAGCGAATTGAAGCCGCTCCCGCGCCAACATCATCAATACATATGGGATGACCGCGCCGTTTTAATTCTGACAGTAAGACTTCGGCTTTTGAGAGGTCGTTCATGTCCCAGGTTTCGGTTAATTCAATCGTGAGTTTATTGGGCGCGGCTTCTAGGGCCGTAAGACAGGCCAAAAGCGAGCTACTAAATTCGGGACGGTCGACAGAAGCCCCAGAAATATTTATTGCAATCCCCGGGCTTTCGGGATCAGCATTGAGCACAAGAATGGCTTGAAGCAACATAGAAAGATCAAGATCTTTTATCGCCCCGCTAATTTCGGCGGGCCGTAAAACGCCTTCAAGGCCAGACTCGTGATCAAAGCGCACTAACCATTCATAATGATGCAGCTTACCTGTCTTTAGGCTCACAATAGGCTGCCTAAGCACAGAATAGAGCTGTTCTGAGACATGGGTTCTAAAGCCGGTAATCGTCCGTGGGTCTAACATAAGACATGCTTACACGCTTGCGATAAATAAAACCTTACACGTGATAAAAATATTTAGGGGCTTAGCCGCGCGTCTTGGTGGCAATTTCCAAAACATTCTTAGATGGCTTGGCTTTAATGATATGGGTTAACTCTTGTCGTATGAGGGCTTGTCGCTCTCCGTCCAGTTTGCGCCAAATCTCATATATACCCAAAAGGCGGGCGGCGACTTGCGGGTTTCGACCATCCATATCCAGAACTTGTTCGGTAAAGAGCTTATAGCCCTCTCCGTCAATTCGGTGGAAAAGCACGGGGTTTGACATGGCAAAACTGCCTAACAAGGCCCGTACGCGGTTCGGGTTTCGCGGATCATAGGCTTCGTGTTGGGTCAGCTCTTTAATCGCGTGAATATCGTGGCCATATTCGCGCATGGCCTGAACCACAAACCATTTATCAATGACAAGCGGATTGTCTTTCCATTTCTCATAAAACTCATCAATGGATTTATCAATGCGTTTCCCGCCTAGCCGCGTAAGTGTCATCAGCGCACTGATTTCGTCGGTCATATTTTCAGCAGATTTAAATTGTGAAAGCGCCAGTGCGGCGGCTTGTGGGTCAAGGCCCGCGCCGAGTAATGCCAGAGATTTATTTTTCAAAGCTCTATGACCGGCAGCCTCAGCGCCGGGATCAAAGGCTTCAGCTTTATTGAGGGACTGATAGCACTCTAATAAATCTTCGCGCATTCCGTCACAAATCGCCCTGTTGAGCCATTGACCGGAAAGATGCACGGCGATTGGGTCAGAGGTATCAAGGGCTTGCGTGATTTCCGTCGCGCTTGGGATGGTTAAAGCCAAGGCTTTGAAATTATTATTAAAGCCTGCGTCAGATAAGGTTGATTTTAAAGCCTTGATATAGCCTTTCAGGGCCGTGTTTGGGCGGGGGGCTTTGCCCTTTTCTATGGATAGGGCCATGTCTGCTAATAAGTCTCGGGCCAGACTTTGCCCGGCTTCCCAGCGATTAAACGCATTTGGGTCAGACCCCATAAGGCGCAAATTATCTTCAATGCGGGCTTTCTGTTTTAAGATGATAGGCGCGGAAAAGTCTTGCAGGATTGAAAGGCTAGAGTTTTCATCCAGCTCTGGAATATCAAAGCTAAGTCTTGCCTCTTTAAGCAAGGTAAGCTGCGGCTCGGTCTTGGCACCGTTCTGTCCAATAATTTGCCAGCGTAGCGGGATTATCTGCGGAAGCTTATTGTCTTGATCGGGTGTAGGGGTTGTCGATTGGGCAAGCGTGATTTTTGTGCCCGAACCCGTCTTTGAGGGCTGAGTAGATACAGTGACAACCGGCGTGCCAGCCTGTTCATACCAGCGCATAAATTGTGATAAATCCTGACCTGAACTTTGTTCGAAACAATCTAGGAGTTGCTCGACAGTAGCGGCTGTGCCGTCTAGTGTCTCGAAATAATGGTCACACCCTTTACGAAAGGCTTGCGGGCCTAGAATTGTTTTGAGCATACGGATTAGCTCAGCACCTTTCTCGTATATGGTCGAGGTGTAGAAATTATCGATTTTTTGATAGGATTTGGGCCTGACAGGGTGGGCCAGCGGGCCGCCGTCTTCAGGAAATTGCCGTCCGCGTAAGGCCTTCACATCCTTAATACGCTGAACCGCCGCGCCGCGTTGGTCTGCGGAAAACTCTTGATCCCGAAACACTGTAAAACCTTCCTTGAGGCAAAGCTGAAACCAGTCCCGGCAGGTAATGCGATTACCTGTCCAGTTGTGAAAATATTCATGGGCGACAACAGATTCGATACGCTCGAAATTCATATCGGTTGCGCTTTCTCCGTCGGCTAATAAAAGGGCCGAGTTAAAAATATTCAGACCTTTGTTTTCCATTGCGCCGAAATTAAAATCGCGCACAGCAACGACCATGAAGCGGTCCAGATCATATTCCCGTCCGTAAACGTCCTCATCCCATTTCATAGAGCGTTTTAAACTATCCATTGCATAGGCCGCGCGCGGGGCCGCGCCTGTGTCGACATATATTGTTAAGGGCACGACGCGCCCGCTCATCGTCGTGAAACTATCCTCTAATATATCAAACTCTCCCGCAACGAGGGCAAAGAGATAGCAAGGCTTGGGAAAGGGGTCTTCCCACACGGCAAAATGACGATCATTGGGCAGCTCGCCGCTCTCAACCATATTGCCATTGGCCAATAGATAAGGAAAAGAACGCGGGGCGTTAATGCGGACTTTGAACACGGAGAGCACATCAGGCCTGTCCATATAATAGGTCATGCGCCGAAAGCCTTCGGCCTCGCATTGCGTACAATAGCGTCCGCCCGAGACGTAAAGCCCCATAAGACTTGTATTGTCTTTTGGATTACACTCGGTTTCAATTTCCAACACGCAGTTTTGGGGCAGGTCTTCTAATATGAGATGGTTCTGTGTCAGGCGGTATTGGCTACGTTTTAAGTCCTTACCGCCCAGCTTAACCGATATGAGTTTTATATCGTTCCCGTCTAGCTCAAGCGGGCCGTCAGCCAGACGGGTTAGTGTTAATGTGGAGCGCACTCGCGTGGCTTTCTCAGATAGGTCAAACTCTAAGTAAACACGCTCTATTTTGAAATTTGGCGGCGTATAATCTTCGAGACGGGTCACTTTAGGGGCAGTTTCAGTCCGCATTGGGCGCTTCCTTATATTTTGACATATATGTCTATAGCTATCAGCTTATAATCGCTTTTCAGGATTTTTTTGAAGTAGTCTTTAAAGTCTCGACCGTGAGATTATTATTGGTAAAAACACAGATACGATCTGCGATTGCCATGGCTTTACGGGCCAGAACTTCTGCGTCTTTTTCATATTCATCCATTGCCAGAGCTGCGGAGAGGGCATAATTGCCCCCAGAGCCAATCGCTGTAATCCCGCCGTCAGGCTCAACAACGTCGCCGTTTCCGGTTAGCACATAAGTCTCATGCTTATCGGCAACGATCATCATGGCTTGGAGTTGGCGCAAATATTTATCCGTGCGCCAGTCTTTGGCCAGCTCGACACAGGCGCGCGCGAGCTGTGTGGGATATTGTTCCAATTTGGCCTCAAGCCGCTCAAGTAAGGCAAAGGCATCAGCTGTTGCGCCAGCAAATCCGGTTATAACCGAGCCGCCTGCCAAGGTGCGGACTTTGCGTGCATTGCCTTTCATCACCGTATTGCCGGCACTGACTTGTCCGTCTCCGACAACGACGACTTTTCCGTTTTTACGCACGGTCAAGATTGTCGTGCCGCGCCACTGACTGGCATCGGCGTAATCATATTGGTGTGTTGTCATCTCGCGCTCTCCTAGCACTTACTGCGCGCTTCAAAAGCGGCGAGCTGCTCGGGCGTGGCTTTGGGCTGATAAGCCGTTTTCCAATCCCCGTAATCCATGCCGTAAACGCGCGCTCGGGCGGCGTCCAAATCAACACCCAGACCCGCTTCGTCACTGGCGGCCTTATACCATTTAGACAGGCAGTTGCGACAAAACCCGGCCAGTATCATCAGGTCAATATTTTGCACATCTTTATTCTCATCAAGATGGCTTAAGAGACGCCGAAAGGTTGCCGCATCAAGTGCATCCTGCTCGGCTGGGGTCAGTGTCTTTGGGGTGTCAGACATAAAGAGCTCTTTCTTTGGGGCGTTAGAGTTTGCGCGCTTCGTCTACCAGCATGATCGGCACGCCGTCGCGTACCGGATATGCCAGTTTGGCCTTTTTAGAAATCAGTTCGCCTGCCTCCCTGTCATAGGTCAGGGCGCTGCGGGTTTTGGGGCAGACAAGAATACCGAGTAATTTGGGGTCAATGACTGGCCCGGAAAAAGTTTCCTTTTCGGGGGCTTTCTTTTGGGTTTTTGGCGCGGCTGTTTTTGCTGTCGTCTTTTTTGTAGCGGCCCGTTTAGTGGCCGGTTTTTTAGCGAGGGGTTTTTTTGGCGCTTTTGTCATAATCAATGGTTATTCTTTACGTGTATTGCCTTTAAAGACCGGCTTTATTGTAAGGGCATTTGCGGGTCGCTGTCATTCTTTTGCCCGCTCATATTGCCGGAGTTCGTGGCATAGAGATGCATCAGCCCGATTAGCAGACGTCTGCGTTCATTCGTATCTGAAGCCTCGAGCAGGGATTGCTTATCGGCTGGTTTAAACGGGCTTATCATAGCGCCCTGATCGACAAGATTGGCAATCGGGATTTCAGCCAATGATTTCCAATCCACATTCACACCTAAGGCCTTGGCAAAACTTTTCATCGCCAAGGTCAAGGCGGCGCGGTCATTATTAGATCCACCGGACAGAGCGCTTGGCATGTCTTTTCCCGTATGGCGCTCGGCATCATCGACAAAATCATCAAAGCTGATCTTGGCGCGCCGATAAGGGGTTTTATGATCCACATCCCCGAGATAGCGAAACCGTTTTAGACCTTTGAGGACGATAAGATAGCGCCCGTCTTCCGTTTCGGAAAATTGAATAATGCGCCCCAATCCGCCAATTTTAACAAGTTCCGCTTGGCCGGATTGCGTGCCTGTTTCATGTGTTGACTGGGTTTTTTCAACTGATTGTATCATCCCGATCAGGCGGTCTGATTTTAAAGCATCATCGACCATATTAAGATAGCGTGGCTCGAAAATATTGAGCGGTAAATCACAGGCGGGCAATAGCACAGTGCCGTTAAGCGGAAATATCGGAATGGTTTCCGGATTGGTGCGTTTTGTCAGTGATTTATAATGCGTGCTCATGCGGTCTGGGTAATCTGTCCTCTTTAGGCAAATAAGATGGATGAGAGCGCGCGGCGCCCTTCAATCGAGACGGGCGATTCATTGCCTTCGGCTTCAAAAATTGTCAGCAGAAATAGCCGCGCGGCCTCGTCCTTATATTGACGGTTTTTGCCTATTGAATAAAGCAAATGCTCTACGGCTTTTGCGTTCTGGCCTTGCCCGACTAAGGCTTTGGCCAGCTCAAGGCGGGCATCAAGATCTTCGGGATTGTTTTCTACCGCCTGAAAAAGGGCGTCTGCCATATCGGGCTCTGGGGCGGCTTCTTTGAGATCAAGGCTGGCGCGAATGGCGGCGATTTCGGGATGGTTTTCAATTTTCGGCGCCGCGCTGGCGATCAAGTCAGTTGCGCCTTGCATATTGCCGCTCTCAATATAGGCACGGGCCAGTCCTGCCAAGGCTTCGGGGTTTTCGTCGTCCAGCTGTAAGGCTTGTGCAAAATCTTGGGCCGCGCCGCCAGGGTCGCCAATGGCGAGACTATCCTTGGCGCGCGCGACCAACTTCGCGGCCTCTTCTGCGGGGTCAGTTTCGCCTGTCAGGCGGGAGACGAATTTATTGAGTTCCGATTCAGGTTGGCCGCCCATAAAGCCGTCTACAGGCTGTCCGTCTTTAAAGGCAAATACGGCAGGGATAGATTTCACCCCTAATTGTCCCGCAACGGCAGGGTTATCATCAATATTGATTTTAACGAGCTTTACTTTGCCGTTTTGAGCTTTGACGACGCGCTCTAGTGAAGGGATTAATTGTTTACATGGCCCGCACCAAGGCGCCCAGAAATCGACAATAACAGGGACGTTTTTAGAGCTTTCAATAACATCGTCCATAAAGCCCATATCAGAGCCGTTTACGATGATCTCTGCGGTGGTTTCTTCTGACATGGTTTTCCTTATAGACTGTCTAGAACTCTAGATGTGATCTCTTACCATAATTTGCAAGAGTTTGCGTTATTTTCGGGGCAGATCTATGTCTGATTGCCCCTATCCCTGGTCCCCAAGCGTTGAAAAATCAAGAATGAGCGGGTCATGGCCTGTCGCCTTAGAAAATTTAACCATATCCGCAGATGAAATAGCCGTTGTTGCATCGTTTTTTAAAGGGTGAAAATTGACAATATCATGGTCTTGCAAGCGCGCATCAATCACCAATTTCACCGCGCCCTGCTTGTCATTTATAACGCTAAACAAAGTCACGGAACCGGGCATAACGCCCAGATGCTCCCATAAGAAATCCGGCTTGCCAAAAGATAGGCGTTTAGACCCCAGGACAGGATGGAGTTTATTGACTTTTATTTGTGTGTCTGATTGCGCGCAGATCAAAAATAGCTGCCCCGCCTTATCTTTTAAAAACAGGTTTTTTGTGTGACCGCCGGGCATTTCGGCCTTGATTTTGGCGCTTTCTTCTACAGTGAAGACCGGTGCGTGTTCCGTCGTCTCATATTTGATATTATGGGTCTGAAAAAACGCGTAAAGCTCATCGCGGCTGGTGGGCGGGGTTTCGAGGGGCGGTGTTGTCATAAGTCTCTCAATATGCGCGAGGGGCGATTAATTTAGCGTTTCCCAAAAAGCATTAGCATGGCGTGGAGCGCGGTGAAATCTATTTATGTCGCGATATGCAATTCAGGGATCTTTTCGTCCCGGATCTGTCAGGCTGGGCCGGAATTACTGGTCTGAGATTTTTTGCTTATAAGCGCTTGATCTTTTCTTGGCGATGGGCCATATAGCGCCTCTTCGACCCTGAGACTTTTATAAGGTCTTAGTTTACGTCTTTTGAGCGGGCGTAGCTCAGTGGTAGAGCATCACCTTGCCAAGGTGAGGGTCGTGGGTTCGAATCTCATCGCCCGCTCCATTTTCTCTTAAAATCAAATGATTAGTGGATGTTGACCATGAGGTAAAATCCGGCCTTTTGCGCCAGTAAGCACATAGTAAGCACATAGTAAGCACTGTCCGTCGTCATATAAATTGTCTCAGATTTTGGCCTGGACTAAGAGAGACT
>CAZNCJ010000078.1:0-4074 GCA_964571595.1 uncultured Caulobacterales bacterium
ACTTTACGACCCCCATTATATCAGCAGTTGGGCCGCTCGCTATTAGGCTTATGTCGCGGGGTAATTCCCGCCTAATTAGGCGCTTGGATGATAAGCGGTGCTGACTTTTCTGGTACATTCACAGCCTTGCCCAGATCATCCAGCTTTTTTAGAAGCCCTTCTTCAAGCGCGTCTAGCTTGGCCTTGCGGTAATGCTTAATCGGGCCAGTAGGCAGATCATTATTGCCGCCAAATTGCATCCAATTTTGGCCTTGATAGAGCGGCCACTCAAGAAGACCTGAGCCATTGGGATTGCCGGATTTAGCGAAATTCGTCCAATAGGAGGTCATCATCTCAGTGAGTTTCTTATCGCTCTCGCTAATGCCCAAAATGCCTTCACCAGAATTGAAAACAAAAGGGATTTCTGCTGCGTGGAAAGCATCTAGTGTTTGATTTTTACTCGGGGGTATACGTCCAAAACTATAGATATACGCGGGCTGGCCTTTGGCTTCGTTTTGGCGGGTTACATATCTGACATTTACACCAAATATTTCGTCGCCCATAAATTGCGTGCCGGCCTTTTCAAAATCATTTTCCAGATCATAAAGCTGCATAAGGGTGTCAGCTTTGGTCGGATAATGTTCGCGTAAGGCCTCTAGCTGGGCCTGTTTTCCCTCGCGGGGGAAGTCATCAATCCAGACACTGGGTTGGGGATCATTGGGGAAAAACAAGGTCGCTTCATCTGCATTATAACCAAACAATGTCGGCACGGCATGAAAACTCCCATTTTTAAAACTATGTCCGACATTTTCCGGAAAGACATAACCGTCGCGGTTCTGATGGAACCCGTCAGCCATTTTTTCTGTCACGACGGATTGCACCTCATTGGCGGAGAGGGCGCGTAATTCTTGCGCGCTTGGGTCTGACAGGCCTAGGGCGTCCGTAACAGATTCACCGGCTTCATAGCCGCTCATCCAACCCAAAGGATTGCCTTCCATCTGGCCCAGATGATAGGTAGAGGCGCCGCTTTGGCCTATGGCTTTATGAAATAGGCCTTTTGCCAAAGGGCTGGTCATAAGTTCAGTGACAGACCAGCTGCCCGCGCTTTCTCCGAATATCGTCACATTATTAGGATCACCACCATAGGCGCTAATATTATCTTTGACCCATTTCAGAGCGGCAATCTGGTCTTGTGTGCCGTAATTGCCCGAAACACCGTTTGGGTCGTCTTTGGACAGGGCAGGGTGGGCCATATAGCCCATGACACCCAGACGGTAATTTATCGTGACCAATACAACGCCTTTTTCCGCCAGTCCGTTGGCTTGATAAGTGCTATAATCGCCAGAGCCAAATTGATGCGCTCCGCCGTGAATCCAGACCATAACGGGTGCTTTTTTTGTGGCCCCTAAATGGGCTGTGCGAATATTGAGATAGAGACAATCTTCGCTCATTTTCGCGTCGGGTCTGGCCGATATGACGCGTTTGATTAAAGCGCGTTTGAACCAGTTTAAGCCGTGCCCGTCGACAATGCGGTCCAAAAACCCGTCTTCTGTACCGCTGGGTTGCATGCAAATAGCAGAAAACTTATCCGCTTTTTTGAGGCCTTCCCAAGGTAGAGCGGGCAGCGGGGCGCGCCAGCGTAAATCACCTATAGGGGCTTGGGCATAGGGTATGCCTTTAAAATTATACAAGCCCTCTGTTTTGGTCGTCACCCCCTGAATGTCGCCTAAGGGGGTCTTAATGAGGGCTTCTTGGCTTAAATTTTCTTTTGGCCCGCCGCAGGCCGTTAAGGCGAATGCTGTGCTAAGTCCTAAGGCGGTCGTGAGTTGTTTTAATCTCTGCGTCATGTTTTTGCTTTTATTTCTCAGAGTTTTGCTCTGTTCCCTGTTGTTAAGCGATAATGTCGCGTTTTCTCAACTTTTGCAAATCAAGGAGATTTTAAAGGCGAAAGATGCGGGAAGAGCAAGCCTGTGGATTAAACCAGACAGGTGACTCGCTTTTGGTCTCCAAAAGTCGTAAATCTAGCCCATGCGGTTTGGTGAGAACTTTCTTGATGAGCTTAAACAACGTGTCAGGCCTTCTGATGTGGTGTCCAGACATGTCAAATTAAAGCGACAGGGCCGCGAGTTTGCTGGCCTCTCCCCCTTTACCAATGAAAAAACACCGAGCTTTTTTGTCAATGACGAGAAAGGGTTTTATCACTGTTTCTCTTCAGGCAAGCACGGGGACGCGATCAGCTTCTTGATGGAAATAGAGGGGCTGTCTTTTCCTGAGGCGGTGGAGAAGCTGGCGGGGATAGCGGGCATGGCGATGCCGCAAGCGGACCCCGACGCAGAAAGACGGGCGGCGCGAAACAAAAAAACAGTCTCGTGGATGGAGCAGGCCCAGATTTTCTTTGCTAAATCTTTAATGCGGGAGGTCGGGAGCCAGGCGCGAGATTATCTTAAAGGACGTGGCTTAAGCCGCACGGCGGCTGAAAATTTCGGAATTGGGTTTGCTCCCGATAGTTTTAATGCTTTGAAGGCAGACCTCATTCAGCAAGGGGCCTCAGAAAAAGTTCTGATTGAGGCGGGACTGATTATCGAACCCGAGGATAAAAGCCGGGAGAGCTGGGATAGGTTTCGCAATCGTATCATGTTTCCTATACATGATGCGCGGGGCCGCCTTGTCGCTTTTGGAGGGCGGGCCATGGCCAAGGACGCCAAGGCGAAATATTTAAACTCGCCGGAAACCCCGATCTTCCAAAAAGGAAAACTGCTCTATAATTATCCTAATGCCAGACGGGCGTTAAACGCGCCTCAAAAGTCAACTGACGGGGCCAGGCCCCGCGGCTTGATCGTGGCTGAGGGTTATATGGATGTCATCGCGCTCTCGCGTGCTGGGTTTAAACATGCTGTGGCCCCGCTGGGCACAGCGCTTACCGAAGACCAGCTTGAATTATTATGGCGCGTAGGACCTGAGCCGGTTTTGTGTTTTGACGGAGACAAGGCGGGATTGCGCGCCGCGTTTCGTTCCATTGAGCGGGCTTTGCCTCTACTAAAACCCGGACAGAGCTTGCGATTTGCCCTTATGCCCGAAGGCCAAGATCCTGACGATCTTATCTCGGCGAAAGGCCCGCCAGCCATGCAAGCCGTTTTAGATAGAGCCACGCCTCTGGTGGAAATGCTCTGGCAAAGAGAGCTAACGCTTGAGCCATTAAACACACCAGAGGCGAAGGCGGGCCTTAAAGACCGTATTTTTGCTGCCCTGCGCGAAATGACCCATGACGGGGTGAGGGCGCAATATAAAACGGCCCTGCTTGAAAAATTTGATCAGGAATTTGGGCGAAAATCGCGTTGGAGCCCCAAGTCACCTTATGGACAAAACCGCGTTCGCAGACCTGCCAGCGCGGCCTTAAAATCATCTTTAAAGGCTGGCGGGGTTGAAATTGCGCGCGAAAAGCGCCTTATTGGCGCTATTTTGGAGTGGCCGGAAATGCTTAGAAAGGTCGATCAGGCGTTTTTTGAGCTGATCTTTGGCTCTGAAAGCTGTATAAATATACAATCTGCCTTACTAAATTACTGGCGGGACACAATAGCGGTTGAAAAGCAAGCGATTCATGCCCATATAGCCCAAGAAGGATTGGAAAAAGACTTACGCATGTTTTCGAGGGATGAACAGCTCACCATAGCTGCCTTTGGAGGCCGTGACGCAGACCTGAATACAAGATTGGCTTTGTGGAATGCAGAAGCCGCCGCCCATAGGGGTAAAAATCAGGCCGATGCGACCCGTGAAGATACCCGATCTCGAATGGCGGACACAATCCGCAGCGATAATACTGACGCGCTTGCGCGTTTAATGCGGGCCTCACGTGAGTCTCGTGAATAAGAATTAAGGCATGTAGGCCGGTGTTTAAAATAAACGCTGCGTTTGCAGGCCTAAACCTATTTTTAAGAGGCACGGTGTAAGTCGCCTCTTGAACCGGAGAGTATTTATGGCAAAAGCTGCCACCAAGACTAAAACAACGACTAAAACTAAGGCTAAAGCCCCAACTAAGACCAAGGCTAAAGTTACTAAGCCCAAAGTAACCAAGCCCAAAGTAACCAAGCCCAAAGT
>CAZNCJ010000078.1:4174-10630 GCA_964571595.1 uncultured Caulobacterales bacterium
AGGCTAAAGTTACTAAGCCCAAAGTAACCAAGCCCAAAGTAACCAAGCCCAAAGTTACCAAGCCCAAAGTTACCAAGGCAAAAGAGACTAAAGCTAAGGCGACCAAGACCAAAGCCCCTACAAAGGCGAAAACAAGCAAAAAAGCGAAAACCGCCAAAGAGGTGGCAGCCGAAGAAAATGTTGCGGCTGTTGAGACGCCAAATACGGAAGCTGAGGCTAAGGCCGCAGAAACCACTGCGTCTACTTCATTGCTGGATATGCAAAATGTTGAGGTGAAACGCATGATTGCCTTGGCCCGCAAAAGCGGTTTGTTGGCAACCTCTGAGCTTAATAAACACATCAAGTTAGATCAGATTACGACCGAAGAAATTGAAGTGACGTTGGCTATGCTGTCTGATCTGGGCATTTCGGTTGTTGACGATTCCAATGAGGAAGAGACAGGCCCGAAAACTTTGGCCCGCGCCGAGACGACGACTGTTAAAGGCGGCAACTCGAAGGAAGAACTTGACCGCACAGACGACCCTGTTCGTATGTATCTACGCGAAATGGGCACTGTTGAGCTTTTATCGCGTGAGGGCGAAATAGCGATCGCCAAGCGGATAGAGGCGGGTCGTGATACGATGATTAAAGGTTTGTGCGAAAGCGCACTGACCTTTGAAGCTATTATGGTCTGGCGCGAAGAACTTGAAGAAGGCCGTATCTTACTACGCGATATTATTGATCTGGATACGACCTATAACCGCTCTATCGGAAATGTGCAGGAAGACCGTTCGGGTGCTGCTGTTCGGCGCGAGAAGATCGAAAAGGGTGAGATAGAAGCCACAGAGGACGATCTCAAACCACGCGATGATGAGCGTAAGATTAAAATTGAGCGTAATTATGAAGAAGGCCAGAAAACGCTTGATGATGATGATGTTGAAGAGGAAGACGAAAAGGTCAATCTTTCTATGGCGTCAATGGAGGCCGAGCTCCGCGAAGACGTCATGGAAACGCTGAACATCATTTCTCAAGATTTTGCCCGTTTCCAGAAATTGCAACAAATGCTTATTCGTGCGCGCCTGTCTGGCAAGAAGATGCGCAAGCCGCAAGCGGAAGAATATGATGAGATACAGGCGCGTATCATTCAGGAGATTAAATCTCTGCAGCTAAATAATGCGCGGATTGATGCGCTTATCGACCAGCTATATGCGATTAACCGCCGCTTTATCTCGCTAGAAGGTCGTCTCATGCGTCTAGCCGATGGTAACGGCGTGCCGCGACATGAATTCCTCAATGCTTATCTGGGGTCAGAGCTCAAACCGACATGGCTAGAGGATATGGCGTCTAAGTCTGAGGCTTGGGAGCGTTTTACCAAGCGCGAAAGTGTATCTATTGATAAAATCCGGACAGAAATCGGTACGCTTGCCCAGGAAACAGGTGTGCCTGTTGATGAGTTTAGGCGTATTGTCCAAGCCGTACAAAAAGGTGAGCGCGAGGCCCGTCAGGCCAAGAAGGAAATGGTAGAGGCGAACTTGCGTCTCGTGATTTCTATTGCGAAAAAATATACAAATCGTGGTTTGCAATTCCTTGATCTTATTCAGGAAGGCAATATCGGCCTGATGAAGGCGGTGGATAAATTTGAATATCGCCGCGGTTATAAGTTCTCGACCTATGCCACATGGTGGATAAGACAGGCGATAACCCGCTCTATTGCCGATCAGGCCCGTACGATCCGTATTCCTGTGCACATGATTGAAACGATCAATAAGATTGTACGCACATCACGCCAGATACTCCACGAAATTGGCCGCGAGCCAACACCGGAAGAACTGGCCGCAAAGCTCTCAATGCCTTTGGAAAAAGTGCGTAAGGTGATGAAAATCGCCAAAGAGCCGATCTCACTTGAAACGCCTATCGGGGATGAGGAAGACAGCCAGCTGGGTGATTTCATCGAGGATAGTAATGCTATGCTGCCGATTGACTCGGCCATTCAGTCTAATCTGCGCGAAACTACAACACGCGTCCTTGCCAGCCTCACCCCGCGCGAGGAACGTGTCCTGCGTATGCGCTTCGGGATTGGCATGAATACGGACCACACTTTGGAAGAAGTCGGCCAGCAATTCTCCGTGACGCGCGAACGTATCCGCCAGATCGAGGCCAAAGCGCTGCGCAAGCTCAAACATCCGAGCCGCTCCCGTAAATTACGGAGCTTCCTCGACCAATAATGACGCAAGTCGGCGGGAGGCCCGACCGGCTGGAAAGCCCCTTATGACCTTACGTGACGGCGCGGCGATTATTCTAGCAGCACTCGCTTTCTCGCTTTGGGGTTATGGCTGGTATGCCACGATTTTTGATGATGTGTGGCAAGTCCTGATCGGACGGTCCGAGCAAGAGCTGATTGATATGACCGTGGCGCGCGGACAGATACAAAATGTCATGGTCATTGTGATAAGCCTTGTGCAAGCCTTGGGAGTGTGGTTGCTGCTTAAATTTAGCGGCGCGAAAACTCTCTTTCATTATATCGGCCTTGGCGCATTGGTCGCGACCCTCATCGTCCTGCCAGCTCTGGGCAATGCGACCCTCTTTGCGGGGACGCCTTTGGCGCTCCTGATACTCGATTACGGCCATTTCCTGCTGGGCTATATGGGCATAGCTTTGACCCTGTTTTTACTGCGCACCCCTGTGCGGAACCCACCACGTGAGTGAAGGGATTTATATCGTCATTCTTGCGGGCGGTGGGGGGCAGCGCATGGGCGGGGTTGATAAAGGTCTGCTGGAGCTTGGCGGGCGGCGTTTTATTGATATAGTGATCGCGCGGGCAGGGAAACAATTCCCTGACGGCCCGCCGCCTGAAATTCTCATTTCCGGCACGCATGATTACGGCTTGGATGTGCCTGTTATAAATGATGATAAAAACTTCCCGTCGGGGCCTGTCGCGGGGCTGTTTTCTGCCGCGCAATATCTCTATCAAAACGCCCCGCACTGTAAGGGCTTTTTTACATTGCCCGTAGACGGGCCGGTCTTTCCTAAGGATTTATGCGAGCGGTTGCAAATGGACGGGGTGAGCGCCGTTGCAGGTGATGTGTCTGGTATACATCCTGTTTATGGCTGGTGGCGGCAAGCCGATTTGGTCCCTATTTGGAGAAAATATGACGAAGACGGTGTTGAAAAACCTAAGACGTCGCAGTCCATGAAAGCGCTTGTGCGGGCTTGCGGAGCCAAGACAGTTTACTGGGAGGGCGCGGATAACTTTATCAATATCAATAGGCCGGAAGATTTGGCGGGACTAAACCTTAAACCATTATGATCCAAATGGTTTTGGCGGCGCCAGAGGCCGGAAAATAGATTGCACCATTAGCCCCAGATAACCGTCAAAAAGATAATGGGTATGTTCCATATCAGGGTCAATTTTGGGCGGATGTTGCCAGCCTTGCGGCGGGGTTTCGAGCAAGCGATTTATACCCGTCATTTTCTGGGCGTAATAGACCCCGCGTTCTTTATCCATTGTTTCATTTGTTTGTACGCCTATCGTGTTTTGTAAGCGCTGGCACAGTTCCAAGACAATAAAAACACTCGCGATATCATGGAGCACAATGGTTCGAATATGTTCGTATTTTTGTAACGGTGTGGTTTTGTTAAAATCAAAACGGTCATCAATATCCAGGCAGATATAAAGTTGATTGCCTATAAGGGCGCATTGAATATTACGTCCCAGATAATCCTCATCAAATTGCATCAGCCGTTCCATGAAATCCGGTGTGATAAGGGCGCGCGCCTCTGTCTGGTCATCGCTATAAATTTCAAAGCGGGACTCAAATTCACGGTCTACAAAGCCGACGCGTTTCATGTCTTCAACCTCTTTGGGATTAAATTTGCCGCGATCACGTGTGATTATTGTGCGCGCCGTGAAATTACGATTGCGGTTAGTTCCGCCTTGCAAAGTCATAACGGCCCCGCCAAAGCCTTGATCTGCGGTAATGTCAGAGAGCAGGAAGTGTTGATCGCCATATCCGACCCCTTGGACCGACCCTCGGCTGGAAATATAGCCATTAGGCGCGGCCAACATACCAAATGCGCAGAGGGCCTGTAAGGCGGGCGGCCTTAATCCGGGGCTATTATAATACCACCCCAGAGATTTATAAACATAGCTGCGCAGATTAAAGATCTGCAATGAGATCTTGTGTTCTTCCGCGGTCATGAGTGAGCCAATATTCATAAGGTGAGAGGCTATCATGGGCATATTGATAATTTATAAAATTGTGAAAGAGGGTTAGATATAAAGAAATTCGCATATTGTAATTTTCCAGACTTCGTTCTATGAGAAGCGTGATTTATGTTTTAGATTTGAGGCAGAGACTGGCAATGCGGATATCCTTACAAGACCTTTTGGAACAACGACCGATTATATTGGCGGACGGGGCTACGGGTACGAATTTTATGGAAATGGGTCTGGAGCCGGGTTTTCCGCCGGATTTATGGAATATATCCAATCCTGAAAAGCCAGAGGCCTTACACCGTCAATTTGTCGAGGCCGGCTCTGATATTATTCTCACCAATACATTTGGGGCCAATGCGCCGCGTCTCAAGCTGCATGACGCGCAAGACCAGACATATGAGATCAACAAAGCGGGGGCCGAGATTGCCGGTCGCGTGGCTGCGGAAAGCCCGCGCCCTGTTGTTGTGGCGGGTTCTGTTGGGCCGACAGGCGAGTTGTTTGAGCCTATGGGCGAAATGACAATGGAGAGCGCCATTGCCGCCTTTACCGAACAAATCAGAGGTTTGCGTGACGGCGGAGCGGATGTCGCGTGGATAGAGACGATGTCAGCGACAGAGGAAATACAGGCTGCTGCGCAGGCTGCGATAGATTTGGGTATACCTTATGTTTACACGGCCAGTTTTGATACGGCGGGTAAAACCATGATGGGACTGGCGCCTGCCAATATAGGCGATGTGGCTAAGACAATTTCCCAAGCACCTCTGGCTTATGGCGCAAATTGCGGGGTGGGGGCGTCTGATATGCTTGTGTCCAATCTCGCCATGTCAGAGGCTGAACCCGAGGCAGTGATTGTTGGTAAAGCCAATTGCGGCATACCTGTCGTGAAAGGCAAGAACACAGTTTATACGGGCACGCCGGAACTTATGGCAGATTTTGTCTCTATGGCGGCCGATGCTGGTGTTCGTATTATTGGCGGGTGCTGCGGGACTGCGCCGGAACATATTGCGGCCATGCGTGTCGCCCTTGATAATTATGAGGCAGGTGAACGTCCAACGCTCGAGGAAATCACGACACGGATTGGTCCTCTCGTCGCCCCGCCGACAAATAGCGCTGCGAAAGACCGGGTTAAAGCCCGTGCTGAGCGCCGCCGCAGGAAATAAATTAGAAATAAACAAGGGCTGAGAGGCGTTCTAATGTCTTTCGTTTCGTGACGGACTGGGTTAATCAAGGCCTATGAACTCCCCGACACATACTTTAATGGCGATGGCTGTTTTCTCTAAAAGCGGGCATCCCAAGCGCAATCTAGCTGTCCTTATAGGATCAATCATCCCAGATGCTTTTATTTATGTAGCATGGATATGGTTGACATTTATCAAAGGCGAAAGCCAAAGCCGGATATGGGACGAGATATATTTCGAAGAACCCATGCAGCTTTTGGCGTCCTTTTTCAATTCCATACCCATTTACACGGCTTTGGCCCTTATCGGTTATGTGATGTGGCGGGCCAAAGACCGCGCTGGTATGGGGGCTTATCTCTTAATGTTTTTTGCTCTCGCCGCATTATTGCATATCGCTTTTGATTTTCCCGTACATAATCATGATGCTTACGCGCATTTCTGGCCTATTCACGATTGGCGTTTTATTTCGCCCTTTTCATATTACGAACAGGATCATCATTCTGGGATTGTAAGTTTAGTAGAGCTATTGCTGGTTTTGGGCTCGATTACGATTTTGTGGCGCCGGTTTCCGAAGCGGTGGATAAGAGGGTTGCTCTTGTTCTTTGCCGCTCTTTATATTCTGGCGCAGCTTGCTTTCCGTCTTGCGCCCTTATTTATTTCAAGCTAGCCCGCACTTATGGCTATTATAACGCTAGAGGCATTGCGCAAGACCACAGGCCCGCTTGTGGGATTAGACCCGGGAACAAAGACGGTCGGGGTGGCGGTAAGTGATGCAACGCGGCTGATCGCGACGCCGTTACTGACGATAGAGCGCACGAAATTTAACAAAGACGCCAAAGATTTATTTGAGATTTATGAGGGCCGCGCAGGGGCGGCTATGATTGTTGGTATGCCGCTCAATATGGACGGGTCTAGTGGTCCGCGCGCGCAGTCCGTTCGGGATTTTTGCCAGAACCTACTAGGTTTTAAGGACGTGCCTATTTTTATGTGGGATGAGCGTATGTCAACTCTTGCTGTAAACCGCACCATGCTTGAAGCGGATATGAGCCGGAAAAAACGCAAAAACAATGTTGATAAGCTGGC
>CAZNCJ010000079.1:0-10156 GCA_964571595.1 uncultured Caulobacterales bacterium
AAACAGAAGACAAAGGCCCCTTTAAACGTGATGGGCGTTTTAACGCTGTTGATCCTCAAATCGGCAAATTCTCTATTGAAAATGCAGCGATTAGATATCGTGACGCCAGTAATAATACATCTCATAATCTCACAAATGCCAATCTCGCCTTTAGCCTCTCAAGTCTGGCAGACCCCGTCACTGTAAAGGGAGACCTTACATTTGACGGAACACCTGTTGATCTTAACCTCTCCCTAGACACACCGCGTAGCTTTCTGGACGGTAAAGCCAGCCCTGTTGAAATTTTCATGGATACGGGATTTGCAAAAATCGATGCGCAGGGACAGTTTCTTGACAGTCAGGATATCGCTTTTTCACTCAACACTGACGGTAATATAAGTGACGTCGCGAAGTTAAAGCAGTTCTTACCGGAAAGCATTCCAAACCAAAATTACCTTTCATTGGCCAATAGCGTCGATATATCGGGTCAATATGATTTTGACGGGAAAATCTTAAAAGCCAATGGTGCGAAAATCCAAATAAGTGGTGATGACATTGATCTGAAATATTCAGGCAATGCCACACTGGCCGAAAAACCTGTTCTTGATGGTAATATCGAAGCCAAAGTTACGAATGTTAAAAAAATCGCGAATATCCTCGAGCAGGATATTCAAGGCCTTGAGACAATTAGCGCACTAGATTTTAGGGCAGACATGCAAGCCCAAGGTCAGGGGTTTGTTGCCAATAATGTTGATGCTAAAGTTACTGGCACTGGATTACAGGCGAGCTTTAAAGGTCAAGGCAATTATCAAGATAGCATTACGCTTAACGGGCCGTTTACAGCAAAAATCGACAATCTTCCCTCATTATTGACTGCGTTTGGACAAGACATCCCACAAGCTAATATCGTCGATAGTCTGAATACGAGCGGCAATCTTTCTTTAAATGGTGAAGATTTTAAAGCGGATTTCGATGCGCTCAAGATTAACGGTGAAACCCTAACAGCAAATTATACGGGGCAGTTCTCGAAGGCTGGTGAGTTGATAACTGCAAATGGTAACTTTAACGCAGACATTCCGTCCTTTGCGCGCCTCAATCAAATTGCGAAATTAGATATCGCCCAAGCGGCAGCTATTGGTGCCGTTAAAGCAAGTGGCACGATCAATTTAAACGGTGAAGATATTCAGTCAGATATTTCTTCTCTCACGATAAATGGCGATGTTCTGAGTGCAAATTACAATGGCCGTGTTAAAAAGCTTGGTGAAAACATCTCAGCTGATGGTGCTTTTTCAGCCGATATCCCGTCTTTTGTCCGCCTAAACGAGATAGCCAATCTGGAGATTGCACAAGCCGGAGCTATCGGGGCTGTCAAAGCGAGTGGCGTTCTAAGTCACGGCGGTACAAATACGAACCTCAACGATGTCAAAGTGCAGCTTTCTAACGGCGCGCTAAACGGTAACTTTGCCGGCAAAGGCACATACGCAGACACACTTAGCTTGAATGGTAATTTTGATATTGATGTACCTTCTGCACAAACATTGGCGACCCAAGCCAATATCGAAAACCCTTATCTGTCTTCTATTGGCCGTCTAAGTTCAACAGGAAGGCTTGAGCTTAACGGTACGCAATACAAACTTGAAGATCTCAACGCGCAACTCCGCGACGGGCAACTCAATGGTTCATTCACAGGCAGCGTCACCCAATCAGCAAGCCTGAATGTCAATGGACAATTAAATGCCGATATTGCCTCTCTAAGACAAATCGCACAGGCCAGCGGCACAGTATTGCCGCCTAGCACGCAGGCTGGCGCGATATATGAAAACTTTAAAATATCTGGATTAGTCTCTGGCTCCCCTGAAAACCTTACTTTTGACAATGCCAATGTCACGCTGGATGCTATAACGGGCACAGGCAGTTTTGGTGTCAAAACCGTCAATCAGCGCCCTAACCTCTCAGGTACATTAAATTTCGCTGGCCTTGATCTGCGGCCCTATATGGCCAGCTATGCAGCGCAAAACCCTTCGGGTAATATCGAGCCTTGGAGCGAAGAGCCTATAAATGTTGAAATGCTGCGCTCGGTTGATGGTAATTTCAAAATAACAACACCGAATATTGTTACAGATAGAATGTCATTGGGGCAGTCCAACATAACGGCCGCCTTAGCAAACGGACGCCTGACAGCGGATTTTCCAAATATGACACTTTATGGCGGGCAAGGAAATATGCGCGCTGTTGTCAATGCAAACGGTGCCATACCAACACTTGATATGTCTTTTGACCTATCACGCATGCAATCCAATAGCTTCCTGCAGGCTGTGGCTGGCTTTGCTAACCTTACCGGAACTGCAGGAACTAAATTTTCCTTTAAAGGCGCAGGTCGTTCTCAAGCCGAGATCATGCGATCTTTAACCGGTGGCGGCGACTTTAGTATACTGGACGGTAAAGTATCCGGAGTTGATGTTACCCAATTTGTCAGCGGCATTGACCAGGCCTTCACATCTCGGTCGTTACCCTCAGGCATCGGTCCTTCATTTTCAACAGCCTTCCAGGACATGGTCGGCGCCGTGACTATTCAAAACGGTGTCGCAAAGCTAAATGACTTTAATCTCAGTGGTCTGGGTGTTTCGGCAACAGGTGGAGGTCAAATGGACCTCGGTGCACAAACCGTCGACTTTAGCTTACGTCCACGCCTAACAGGTACAAATGCGACAGGCCTTGCCGCCTTCGGCATTCCCATCCGAATGACAGGTAGCTTTGGTTCTATTAAAGCTGGCCTTGATACGGATATGCTAGGTCAGATCGTGGCTGAACGTGCCCAAGCGCGGGCTCAACAAGAAGTCTCCAAGCTTATTACGAAAAATGTTGGCGGTTCGGCAGGTGCCCTTCTTGGTTCCGTATTAGGAACAGGCAGTCCTACGAGTGGCTCTACAGCCCCCACAGCGACCACACCAACACCGGCACAGCGCCCATCGACCGAGCAGGCACTTGGTAATGTTTTAGGCGGACTTCTGGGCGGTGGCGGTCAAAGTCCGGCAACCCAGCCTTCAGGTACGACGCAACAAGCTCCCGCGAAAGAACCTTCCATTGAAGATGCACTTTCGGGCTTGTTTGGTAAAAAGAAGAAAAACTAATTAATACAGCTGTTTATCAGACTATATTAATTACAGATTACAAAAAAAGCCGGCGAATAACACCGGCTTTTTTAATGGAAAAAGATACATCGAAAATATCAAACAAATTGCATGACCATCCAATCCGCTATTAATGCGGGTTTGTCATGATTTTCAATGTCCACGCTAACTTCATAAATTATCAAAATCTGTCCCGGTTTTCTTTCTTCAACAGATTTTAAATTAAAACGGCCGCGTATACGTGACCCGCTGGGTACAGGTGATAAAAAACGGACCTTTTCAAAGCCGTAATTCACGCCCATTTTAACGCCTTCAACTGTCATGCCCGCACCTTCGGCAATCTTAGACAAAAGAGAAAGGGTTAAGAAGCCGTGGGCAATCGTACCGCCAAATGGCGTTTGTTTGGCGGCCGCTTCATTGATATGGATGAATTGATGATCTTCCGTAACATCCGCAAAGACATTAATGCGATCCTGATCAACCGTAATCCAGTCACTCTGACCAACTTCTGTGCCAATAAGGCTTGCTAATTTGTCTTTATGTACGATCATTACTATTCTCCCATTTCTTTTATTGTTAGATTGATTAGAGTAAGGCTTTGGCTCGCGCCATGAATTTGGGCCCTTGCATCATGCCGTTTGTAATTTCTTGCATGTTTTTATCATCAGAAATCTCAGCAAAATGTTTCGCGACATTTTCCGCTGTTTGCTCACCCGCCTTAAAATTGATGCCGTCTGTCTCTAAGACTTTGGTTACAGCATAACCACCTGCCCCGGCACATAAAATAATACGGTTTGGAGCATCATCACAAACAAGATAAACAAGGCCTTGTGAGACACTTTCAGGCCCCAATAAAGCCAGAGCCTCAGGCGGCAATATGTTTTCTGTCATGCGTGTCGCAGCCACTGGCGAGAGGGCATTTACACGGATATCATATTTCGCCCCTTCAAGGTGCAAGGTACGCATGAAGCCTGACAGGCCCGCTTTCGCAGCTCCGTAATTGGCTTGCCCGAAATTACCATACATACCCGAAGAAGACGTGGTCATAACGATACGCCCATAGTTTCGTTCTTTCATATGGTTCCAGACTGCCTTTGTGCATATGGCAGAACCCATAACATGTACGTCCAAAACGGTTCTGAAATCACTTATATCCATTTTGGAAAAAGATTTATCGCGCAGAATACCGGCATTATTGACGAGTATGTCAACATGGCCAAAAGCACTCATGGTTTGATCAACCATTTCCGCAACTTCGTCTTCTTTGGTGACATTAGCGCCGTTTGCTATGGCTTCACCGCCCGCCGCTTTAATCTCGGCTACGACTTTTTGCGCCATCGTCTCAGAGCCACCTGTACCATCGACAGCCCCGCCAAGGTCATTGACAACAACCTTTACGCCGCGTTCGGCAAGCGCCAAAGCATGTGTGCGGCCAAGACCGCCACCCGCGCCCGTAACAATGGCGACGCGGTCTTTAAATTCAACATTACTCATAATTATTCTCTTAGTTAAGCGACCTCAAATAACCCAGCCGCGCCCATGCCGCCGCCTACACACATGGTAGAGACTACATATTTAGCGCCGCGACGTTTGCCTTCTATCAAAGCATGGGCCACCATACGCGCCCCGCTCATTCCGTAAGGGTGACCAATAGAAATCGCGCCGCCATTTACGTTCATATTTTCCATTGGAATACCTAATTTATCCCGGCAATAAATGACCTGAACGGCAAAGGCTTCGTTTAGCTCCCATAGATCAATATCGTCCATTTTTAGACCATTTGCTTTTAGGAGTTTTGGAATGGCAAATACGGGCCCAATTCCCATTTCGTCGGGCTCAAGTCCAGCTACCGCCATACCGCGGTAAATGCCAAGTGGGTTTAAACCACGCTTTGAGGCTTCTTTGCCTTCCATAAGAACGGACACAGATGCACCGTCTGAGAGCTGTGAGGCATTACCCGCTGTGATGAAAGCCTCAGGGCCGCGCACTGGTTTGAGGCCAGAGAGGCCTTCAAGTGTCGTGCTGGGGCGATTGCCCTCATCCTTAGAAAGCGTAACCTCTTGTTGGGAGACCTCACCCGTTTCCTTGTTTTTAACAGACATTGTCGAGGGTAGCGCAACGATCTCGTCGTCGAACTTACCAGCCTCTTGCGCAGCATGTGTGCGTTGCTGTGAGATCAGCGCATATTCGTCTTGCGCTTCCCGCGACACACCATAGCGCTTGGCAACGATTTCGGCAGTATCAATCATTTGGATATAGGCTTTGGGATGTTTTTTAATGACGTTCATATCAGGCGCGACCCGCATTTCAGCCGTTTGCACCATGGAAATTGATTCCACACCGCCGCCAATAACAATTTGCTGATTATCGGCTATAATTTGCTTGGCGGCCATGCCTATCGCCATCATGCCCGAAGAACATTGACGATCAATAGATTGGGCAGGAACAGTCACAGGTAAGTTGGAGGCCAGTACCGCATTTCGTCCAATTGTGACTTGAACGCCCTGTTGTAGGGCACAGCCCATATTGACGTCTTCAACTTCCGCACCTTCAATGCCTGCGCGTCTTACAGCTTCGTCAATGCAGTGTGCTGCGAGTGTTGGAGAAGGTGTGGCATTAAATGCCCCGCGATAAGCCCGCCCTATTGGGGTACGGGCCGTAGATACAATAACAGCTTCACGCATAGTCGTTTCCTTATTTTACTAAACTCATATTTTTAAATTCATTTTACCTTATGCAATTTATTGCATAGTAACACGCATTGCCCATAAAGCAACGAAAATTCTACGCCTCCTGACCAACTTCCAACAGACTACCCCTGATAGCTTCCAGCTTAACAGGAATGGCATTTAAAACCGCATTTCCGGATAAATCATCCAATAAGGCTGGATCCGTTAGATCATTTATCGACACGCCGGGGTTTTTAGACGCTTGAGAGAGCTTAACGCCCTTACGACCATGGCCGTAACCATGCGGAATTGAAATAACGCCGGGCATCATGTCATCCGTAATTTCAACAGGGATTTCAATTTCCCCGATGTGATTATAGACCCTGAGATAATCATCATCTTTCACAGTTAGGGTCTTGGCATCTTTGGGATGCAACATAACGGTGCAACGGTTAGGACCTTTGATAAGCCGGTGGGAATTATGCATCCAGCTATTATTGCTGCGTGTATGTCTGCGCCCTATCAAGAGATAATCATGGTTCTTATTAGCTGCCTTAAAGCTGATTTTAAAGGCTTCCAACTCGGTCATTAAAATATCCGGGGCGCAATGAATAAGTTTATCTTCAGTTTTAAGCCTGTCTGGCAAACGGGGTTTGAGAGGCCCCATATCATAACCATTGGGCTTGTTCACGATATCTGCGAGGCTGATTTTGCGGGGAGAGGCCTTTAGTATCTGGTCGAGAATTTCACGGGGTTCTATTTTAAGGGCTGGCGTATTGTCACCCTTGAAACTCCGTAAAGCCTCTTCTAAGCCCTGCATAATCTCGTAGTCGGTTTTCTCTTCAGGGCCTTTATCCAGCAAGGCGGGTGAATAGGCTGCGTAATTACGAATAGCCAATGGCGTGAAAAATAGCGGATAATGATCGCGCTGGAGTGGCCCGCATGGCGGCAATATGTAATGCGCATGACGGGATGTTTCTGTCACATACATATCGAGGCTAACCATAAGTTCGAGACTTTCTAAGGCCTCATCAATCTGGCGACCGCCGGGGGCTGATAATACAGGATTTCCCGCAACTACCATTAAGGCACCGATTTGGCCTTCACCCTCTGTCGTGATTTCTGCGGCCAATTCAGCGGATGGTAGCTCGCCTAAAACTTCGGGTCGCCCGCTTAGGCGCGTTTTAAAACGCCCGAAGGATCCGGTTCCTGACCGCTCTACCGGGTCAACAATGGGATCGGGAAACATAACGCCGCCTTCGCGGTCAAGATTTCCAGTTGCCAGATTGAGCAATTGTATAAGCCAGTGATTAAGTGTGCCGTATTTGGTTACCGATACGCCCATACGCCCGTAAACTATGGCAGGCTGTCCACTTCCAAGTTCTGAGGTTATCTCCTTAATTACTTCCGAACTTATGCCGCAATATTTTGATAACTCAGTGCTATCAAACGCCTTTAGGGCACTTAAGGCCTCATCCCAGCCAGAAAGCATTGGTTTAAGCCGTCCGTGATTAATCAAACCTTGCGCGTCGAGTGAGATTAACAAGGCTAAGAAAAAGGCTGTATCCGTTCCGGGCTTGATAAAGTGATGTGAGGTGCCAAATTTAGCAGTCTCAGTTTTACGTGGGTCGATAACAACAAATTTTCCGCCGCGTTGTTTTAAACGCTCAATGCGTTTTTTTACATTCGGCACAGTCCAAAGCGAACCATTTGACGCCAGAGGATTGCCCCCGACGCAAACCATATATTGCGTTCTATCAATATCAGGCACAGGATAGAGGGCATTATGTCCGTACACCCATTTTTGACAGATCATGTGCGGTATCTGGTCGAGTGTGGAGGCTGAATAAATCCCTTTAGCTCCCCACGCCCTGATTAAATTACGATTGGAAAAGGCACTGGCATAATTATGGGCGTTTGGATTGCCCAGATACATAGAAGCAGCCTTAGGACCGCTAATTACCTGTGCGTGTCTGGCGGCTATTTCGCTAAAAGCCTGTTCCCAGCTAATTTCCTGCCAAGTTGCGTTTTGGGCAGAGCCAACACGTTTTACAGGTTTACGCAATCTGTCTGGATCATTTTGAATATCTGGAATGGCGGTAGCTTTCGGGCATATATAGCCCTCAGATAAGACATGATCAGGATTGCCTTTTACTGATTTAACCACCCCGTCTTCAACCTCCATCAAGACCCCGCAATTGGCTTCACAGATATGGCAGGTGCGGGCGTGGACAGTTTTCACATTGGCCTCATATGGTTGTCGGGTGTGGCTTTACACAGTTCTGGCTTCACTTTTGGGAAATTGCAAGCCTGATATATGAAGGTATATTATGCATTTTCGGTTATCGATTAGTCCCATTCTGCATCCAAATTAGATCTGAAATTAACTCAAAACTAAGTATTTTCCTTCATAAAATGCTCACTGAATTCAAGTTCAATAGGGATTATAATGGCTTTGAAACTTAAAAACTCTTTAGTGGCCAGTACGGCTTTAGCATTTAGCTTTGTGGTTGCTGGCTTATTTGGCACGCAGCTTTCTCATGCTTTTGGGGTGGGCGTACAACCTTCTACGGTCGAAATGACCGTCAAACCGGGTGATCGTAAAACGCAAATAGTGACGATCGGTAATGTTCACACTTCCAAAACAATATCTATGACAATGGGTCTTGCGGATTGGAGTCTGGATAAAAACGGTAAGCTCGCGCTTAGCCCTCCGGGTGAAAGCCCCCGCTCTGCTGCAGATTGGGTACGTTTTTCACCTGCCAAAGTCACTCTTAAGCCGGGTACATCCAGAGATGTGAAGGTTGAGATCAGCACACCTTATAAAATTGAGCATAAAGGCGATCACCGCTTTGCCCTACTCGCCAGTACGCTGCTACCAGAACTAGATGAACGCGGAGAAGCTTCAGGTGTCTGGAACCGTTACCAGCTTGCTTCATTGTTTTATCTGACGTTTACGCCATCTGAAAGCTTACCGGAGGTCACAAGTGTGGCGGTAAATGATGCGGACCCGTCAATTGTCACTTTGCAGATTAGAAATGAAGGCGATGCACATGCCCGCTTGCAAGGTACGGCTTTTGTAAAAGATGCAGGTGGTGAAGTTGTTATAGAAACGCCATTAAATGCGGTTGTTCTTAATGAAGGCGAACGCACATATAATTTTAAAGTCGATAATGAAGGCCAATTAGAAGCTGGCCAGCCTTACACGATTGATTTTACACTTAAGAATACTTTCACACCTCAAAACAAATTTAGAGCTCTAAGCGTGCCTGTTGATACGTTGAGCTACGCCATGCCGTAATATGCGCTATGAGCTTTTGAGACATAAGAAAATTTGGGGCAGTTTATCTGCCCTTTTTGTTCTTTCTTCTCAGGCTCACGCGAGTTTTTTGGATACGGATTTTTTCTGCCGTAACTTTGGCTGTGTTGTTGTTGCAGATGGGCGCAATGTCGATATTTATGATAATTGGCGCTTCTCTAGCAATAGCTGTTGCGTACCCATTGGCGAACAAATGATACCCTTTTCGCTAAATGTGAACACTTTGAATGTGACGGGCACATTGGATACAATCGCTGGAACAAACCCCACAGATATTGAAAGTTTTCAACTGGGTATAGCCCAAGACGGGGTCAATATTTCACAATCCGTATTTGATGATGGAGACGGTTTTCTCGATGCATCAGATAGTCTGGCAAAATTTTCTTTAAATTCAGCAACAGATATAAAACTTGATGGTGCAGGACAGGAATACTCGCATAGTTTTTTCATCACATCACGAAACACACGCTTTTCATTACGCGCACGCGCTTCTCTGGCTGAAGCCACGGGTGATTTTGCGGACACACTAGACCTTGGGGATATACGTTTGCGCCCTTCCGTTCAGGATGAAGGGAATGATGACGGATTTAACTTTGGGAGCCGTGCCAATGCAGGCCAAGTTACGATCGTAAACGCGGTAGATGACCTTGGTGACCTAAGCGGTGCCTCGACGCAAATAATGGAATTTGGTAGAAATGCAGGCATACGGCAGCGCAATGGCGATATTGATCAGCAAACAATTCGTCTGGATTTCCTCTACACTATGCCGGATTACGACTTGTCCCTTGGCGTGGGCTCGTTGGATATTGATGTCATATTTGACTTTCACCGTGAACGTTAAAATCACGCCTTAACCCACTGTAATCAAACAAAATAAAAAAAAGCGGGCTAAAAGCCCGCTTTAGTTATGGTGGTGCCGGACCCTGAGGGTCAGGCACGCTGGTATTTGGTATAGTCTTGTCTGGCGGGTCAGTGTTACGCACCAGTTTAATGTTATCACGCGGTATGAGCGGGATTTTAACTCTGACCATGAGATTGTCAGACTGTCCCAGTTCAAT
>CAZNCJ010000080.1:0-9799 GCA_964571595.1 uncultured Caulobacterales bacterium
ACCCGCGGCCTCCGGCGTGACAGGCCGGCGCTCTAACCAACTGAGCTACACCCGCATTAAAAATGCTCGCGCTATGTAACTTCCCACGCGTTTTAGGTCAATGTCGTTTTACGTGTTTCGGGCGTTTTTATCATTATATTTCATATAATCTACATTATGCAGACGAGGTGATGGGTTAAGCCTTCGCCAAAGGCTTATTTGAGAGCGCTACTCTCATCCAAAAACGTACTGATTTGCCCAAGATCTTTTTTGATCAAAGCATGGGCCGGGACTTTGGCATCTTTGGCGGGATAGCCGACCACCATTAGGACAAAGGGTTTCTCGGATTGCGGTCTTTTACAGATATCGCGCAGAAAGCCCATAGGGGCGGGCGTATGGGTTAAAGTGCCCAGTCCGGCATTATGTAAGGCCGTGATGAGCATGCCTGTGGCGAGGCCAACAGATTCGGTGACGTAGTAATTCTTCTTGTCTTGTCCCGCGCTCTCCCCGCCGCGTTTTTGCGCGAAGACCGCAATCAGCCACGGGGCTGTTTCCAGAAAGGGCTTTTGCGCGTCTGTGCCCAGCGGGGCGAGGGCGTCGAGCCATTCTTCAGAGGCGCGCTTATTATAAAATTCTGCTTCCTCGGCTTCTGCAGCCAGTCGGATTTGGCGTTTTATCTCGGGATCGGAAATGGCGACAAAATACCAAGGCTGATGATTGGCGCCGCTGGGCGCACTTGCTGCCGTCTTGAGGCAGGTTTCTATGAGGGCGCGAGGCACAGGCTTATCAGAAAAATCCCGTATGGTGCGGCGTTTGGACAATGTCTCTAGGAGTTTATCGGCGCGGTTTTGCATCTCATCAGGGGATATGTCCAAATCATAGCCGGTGAGCTCAACATATTTATCGTCCATAAGCGGCCTCCTCATGTGCCATGCAGGCATGATCAATCTATGAGACCTCTCTTATTATATTTTCGCCTTTTGTCACAGTGTGAGAAGAATTATTTCGTTTAGGGGTTTTACACAGTGCCGGCGGGTAAACAGTACAGGTCAGCCTAGTCTTGACCCTTCATATGTTAATACCTTAAGCCAGAGCGAGGGTATAAATCTAAGAGGCTCAAATGAATTCCGTGAAATTACGTCAGCTTACCATTTTGCTGCATTTATCTATTGCCGCCTTCCTCGCCCCTGCCTTTTTACTGGTTGCAGTATCGGGCGGGCTTTATCTTATCGGACAAAAGGGCGCGCAGACTTCAACGACATTGACATTACCTGCGGGAAGCGTGCTTGATTTTAAAAGCCCGACCCTAGAGGGCGAGGTGCGGGATTTGCTCGCGCGCGCCAATATTGATGAAGAGTTTGAATATATCAAAAACCGCGGAACCTTGATCCAGACACGTCCGACATCGCAAGCCTATGTCGAGTTTAAACAAGGTTCGGACGGTTTAGTTGCGACGCGCCATGTCCCAAATTTGCAAAAATCCATGATAGAATTACATAAAGGCCACGGGCCGCTTAAATTTAAAACCTATCAAAAACTTGTCGCCTTGGGCTTATTGGGCGTCGTGTTGGGCGGGTTTTTGGTCGGGCTTTTAGCCGCGAATTATCGGCGTAAAACACTCATCGCAAGCGCACTGGGTTTTGTCGTCTTTTTCATTCTGGCCCTATAGGTTTTAGCTCTATAAGGGTGTCATAAATTAACACGCATTGAGAGGGCGAATTTTGTCGGACACAGATCGTAAAGCGGCCTTTGATAACTCGGAACCTGGTTCGGGTGAACGCATAAGTGAGCCGATTATTGGGGATATAAGCGCGGATACGAATGTCATCGTTCAGGCTTTAGGTCAAATCGATGATAGCGCGCTCTATATACAGTTAAAAGACTTACACCCCGCTGATTTTTCAGACCAATTCGAGCAGCTTTCACCGCCGCAGCGTGAACAGCTTATCGACAGAGCAGGGGGTTTGATTACTGCGGATGTTCTAGCCGAGCTAGAAGACGAAATTGTAGAAGATATTCTTCCCTTATTGCCCGCCGCGCAAATTGCCCGCGCGATCACGACACTTGATAGTGATGATGCCACGCAAATTGTCGAGGAGATGGAGCCCACTCAGCTTGAAACAGTTCTGGATGCATTGGCAGAGCCAGAGCGCGCGGTTTTAGAAGCGAGCCTTAGTTTCGATGAGGAAACGATTGGTCGCCTTATGCAGCGCGAATTTGTCGCCGCGCCGCCATTCTGGACGGTCGGAAATGCGATTGATCACATGCGCGCAACTGGCGAAGAGTTACCGGATCTGTTTTTTAATATTTACGTCATTGATACCGGGTTTCATCCGATAGGCTATATTCCTGTTTCACGTCTCATGCGCGCCCAACGCGAAGAAAGTCTTGAGACGATTATGGAGCGCACCCTTGTCACGATCTCGCAAGATAAAGATCAGGAAGAAGCCGCCTTTTTGTTTGAGAAATATAATCTGATTTCAGCGCCCGTGACGGATAGTTCAGGCCGTATTGTAGGCATGATGACTGTGGATGATGTCATTGAAATTATTCAGGACGAAAACAAGGAAGATATTCTGGCCTTGGCGGGGGTGAGCGAGGCTGGTTTGACGGATACGGCCTTTTCCATTTTACGCTCCCGCTGGCCGTGGCTTTTGATAAACCTTCTCACCGCTGTTCTGGCCTCTATTGTTATCTCGCAATTTGATTATGCCATTACCGAGATTGTGGCCCTCGCTGTACTTATGCCTATTGTTGCCTCCATGGGGGGCAATGCGGGCACACAGGCGCTGACAGTGGCCGTACGGGCCTTATCAGAGCGTGACCTGACCTCGCAAACGGCGTGGCGCGCAATCAGGCGTGAGAGCTTTGCTGCCATTATGATCGGGTTTATTTTTGCTTCGATAATGTTCTGTATTTCGTGGCTGTGGTTTCAGGATATACGCTTATCCATCGTGGTTTTCCTTGCGATGATAATAAACCATATTTGCGCCGGTATAGCCGGTATTTTGATACCATTGGGCTTAAAGCGCGTCGGAGCAGATCCGGCTGTGGCCTCATCGGTTTTTGTTACCACAGTTACGGATATAGTGGGCTTTTTTGCCTTTTTGGGCTTGGCGGTTATCTGGTTGCTCTAAAGGCCGTCTTGGCTTGAGAGATATTCAATGTGGGATGGGTTCGCGAAATAGGTGAGAATATATTTCACTTATCCCCCAATCGGCGCATTTTTTGCAAAGTTTCTGGCACTTATATTATGTGTCACGGAATGAAACATTATGGGCCAGCAATTTACTATATCTGAAATAGGGCTGAAACTTATCAAAACCTATGAAGGTTACAGACCTGTTGACCGCACACTTGTGTCCGGTCAGCGCGTTGTGGGCTATGGCCATCGTATTAGGGATGATGAAACCATGACCTTGTCCAAAAGCGAAGCCTTGTCGATCTTAAAAGACGATTTAGCACCTTTTGAAGATATGGTGAATGAAAACGTCTATGCGCCGTTATCACAGGGCCAGTTTGATGCTCTGTGCTCGCTTGCTTTTAATATTGGCCCGAAAGCCTTTTTGCAGTCCGATATCTTACGCGCTATCAATAATGGGCGTGTGTTGGACGCCGCCAGCGGATTTGATATTTGGCGTAAAAGCGAAATTGACGGCAAGACCTATGTCGTGGATGCTCTGGTGCGCAGGCGTGCAGCAGAAAAAAACTTGTTTCTAAGACCGCAAGGCAAAACCGCTGCAGCCTCACGTATTGATTTACCGCCTGTACAAGACACGCAGTTGCAAACCCTCACCACAGCAGATGACTTACCCGTCTTTGCAGCAGATGACCGGATCGGCATTTCTGATGCGCCTTATGTAAGCCGTCTGCGCCCTTCTCGGCGCTTTGAGGACAATGTCGACAATACCTTATCTTCCAGCGAGGTCATTGAAGCTGATAAGACAGAAAATGCCGTTCTCAATCTCTTGGATATTGATATTGATGATCTGAATGTTTTAGGGCTTTCCGATGATGACAACCAGAATGTTGAAGACGAGGTTCTTGAAAATATCGCGGAAATAGAGTCTGCAAGAACCTCAGAATTTGAAGATGCTGCGCAAGTGGAGCCGGCCTCACCTATCGCGGAGGCCGCCTCAGAAGTGAGTGCGCTTTTGGATGCCTTAATTGATGATACGAGTGACTTGGAAGATACTAATTTTTCAGACGATCTGGTGGAAGAAAATGATATCTATATTCAGACGGCAGATATCTCTGACACAGATGTGAATGCTGACTTAATCGCCGAAGCTGAGGAGACTAGCCGGGCTCAGAATGAAAACGTGCTGGCTTTTCCGGGCTCAGAGACTGCGCCAGTCACAGAAGGAATAGATCTGGACGATATGGATCTCCATGAGAGCGAGAGTTCGGACCCAGAAAATATGGAAATTCCGTCACAAAGTTCAAAAGATGAGGCTAAGGCCGTCGATAGTGCACAAAAATATATCAAACACGGGGCAGGCACAGATAAATCCCACAAAACCAAATCCAGCGAGGGCCCGTTTTTTATTATGGTCGTTATCGGTTTGACAGTTATGGGCGGGTTTATTGGTTTGATCTTAAAAGGTACGACCAATGCACTGGGTGAAAATGGCCCGTTTTTGGCTTATTCCGGCTTTATGATCGGTCTTATGGTTTTTTGGGGTGCGCTCTTCTATCTGATCCGTGAAATCATTCGAGGACGTAAGCAAAAAATTAACCTTCTCAATGAGTAAAAGAGAAACCATTTTATTCTAGTCTATATCAGAATGTAAACGCTTTAGGCGTGAGCTATCTGATGAAGGACTTAGAAATGGACATTATTCGAAATTGGACCGCTGCACATACGCGTAAGTTTCAAAAGGAAATTTATACGTTCCAACATAATATTTCTAAAACGGGCTTATTTACAGATGAAGCCCTCATCGAGCTTTTAGGTAAGCACCCCTCACATCTACTGGATGTTTGCTCTATGGGAGAGGATACACATCCGGAATACCCAAACCGTTTCCGGACGGGGGATTTTCGCGATAGTTCACCTGAAACTTTACTGGCGGCGGCTAAAGCAGGGCGTATCTGGATTAATGTCCGACAAGGCATGAATTCGCATCCTGAATATAAAGCCGTTCTGGATCAAATGTATGGGTCGTTAAGTGAGAAAGTTGGGCAAAAAATAACCAATTCTCGGGGCGGGATTTTAATCTCTTCTCCGATCTCTCAAACACCTTATCACTTTGACAAAACGGAGACGATCCTCTGGCATGTCAGAGGGGCAAAGCGAATTTATATTTATCCGCAAACGGAAGAATTTATCAGTGATAAGGATTATGAAGAGATTGTTTTAAACATTCTTGATGATGATCTACCTTATAACGAATCTTTTGATAAATACGCTGAGGTTTACGACCTTGCAGAAGACGAAGCTATTTTATGGCCACTAAATTCTCCGCACCGCGTGGATAATTCCGCCTTTTGTGTATCTGTGACAACGGAATATGGGACGTGGGCTAGCCGGTTTAAAAACACAGGCATGTTGGCAAATGCCACTTTACGTAAGAAATTAGGCTTGGAGACAAGCTGGCGCAATGAGGCGAAAATATCGCGTTATGTAAAATTTGTGATGGGTCAAGCCATCAAGACAACAGGTCTGGTCTCTAAACCTGAAGAGGCGGATATTGTCAGCTTTAAATTGGACCCGAGTGTCCCTAATTTTATTGTCGATACACCGCCTTATGAGCGTAATTTTTAAGATAAGCCCGGCTTTTTAAGCGCGGGGCTCTCCCCTTAAGACAAAAAGCCCGCTATAGCTTTGCTATGACGGTGCATTTGCAAAAGCTCTCAGTTGGCTCTGAATCTATCCAGACCTTACAGGACTGGCAGGACCGTGTGGTGAAGCGACGAACTGCGCGCGGCCTTAGCCCGCATCATGAACATGTTACGCGTATGACCCCTAAACGGGCCGCAGAGATATTAGATGGCGGTTCGATTTATTGGGTGATTAAAGGGGTTATTTTGTGTCGCAATGAAATCGTCGCCCTTGAGCCAGCCAAGACGCAGGATGGGCGTAAGGCGTGTTCGATATTAATGACGCCCAAACTCATTCCTGTCATACCGACACCCAAGCGTCCTTTTCAGGGTTGGCGTTATCTTAGCCAAGAGGATGCACCGGGCGATCTTAGTGTAATTTCGGGGGCAGAGGATTTACCCGAACATTTACGTGCCCAGCTTGTTAATCTTGGGGCGTGGTAGTTGGCCCACCCTGGTCGGGAGAGCTGAGATAGAGCTCAAGCCCGTATATATTTAGACTTATTTTTAGGCATAAAAAAAACCCGCCAAAAGGCGGGGTCAAATTTCAGAATAAAAGCGCTCTAGAATGTGTAAGCCGCTTTGACGTACCACTGTCCGCCATTAAATCCAAACGGCGATGTTGATGGGAACTGCGCGCCAACAACACCAGCAAATGGGTTCTCATCCGGGAAATTATCAAAGATGTTTTGAGCACCAACACTAATGTCTAAACCTTCATAGACATTGGCTGTGATCTCGGCATCAAATAGAATTTCCGCACCTGCATCAATCGGGAAGGCCAGATCTGCATCGAGGTGATCTTCAAAGAAGCTTCCCCAGTAATTGGCACGAACAAAGCCACTAAAGATACCTTGGCTGTGGCTCCAGGTTACATTACCTTTTAGATTTGGAATGTTTTCTTCCAAGTTCATGATACGGCCTTGTGACAGGACAACATCACCGAAGTCTGCAATGTCGCCAGCGTCAATAAAGTTGCCGCTACCGTCACTTGCCAATACAGAACGAACTGAGGTGTCTGTCCAGTTACCAACAACTGTCAAGCGCGATTCACCACCGGCAAAGTCGAACGGATAGTTATAGACAACGTCGATACCTTGCGTGCGTGTATCAAAAGCATTGGTGAAGGTTTGGAAGCTGGCTGTGCCTGTAAAGCCATCGAAATCAGCCGCATTCAGGACATTGGCACCGTCAAGCGCCGTGATGAGTGTGGATGTGTTTACAGTGGCTGGAAGCGCTACGCCATTATCTGTCGCGATAGCTTCAAGAGCATCTGTAAAGTTGGTAGCACTCGTTGTCGCGATACGTCCGTCCACAGTGATGTTGAAATAATCCACTGTGAGGTTACCCCAATCTGTATCGAGGCCGAAACCAACAGAGATATTACGCGCTTCTTCTGGCCCGAGTGAAGCACCGGGAGAGATAAGCTGCGCAGGCGCACTGGAGGCTGGTAGGATACCTTGGTCTTCCAGAAGACCACTCGATCCGATAGCGGTAGAGACGTTAATCACATTGGCTTGGCCCGGTGTTGGGGCGTGGAAGCCGGTAGAATATGTACCGCGAACACGGAAGGCATCATTAAACTTGTAAAGGCCACCGACCTTCCAGTTAAATGTGGATCCAAATGTGTTAAAGTCTTCCCAGCGTACAGCGCCTTGAAGTGTGACTTGATCGGAAATATCGCCTTCAAGTTCACCGTAAATGGCGATATTTGACTGATCGAATGATCCTACGGCTCCAGGATTAAATCCATTAAACCCGTTAGAACCTGGTCCGAAGCCTTGGTCAATGAGCGAGGTTTCTAAAGCCGAGGTGTTTGCGACAACTGTTGAGGCGTCATCTCCGCCATTAACAGTGAATTCTTCACGGCGCCATTCAGCACCCGTTGCGAATGTTAGATCGCTGGCCCAGCCGTCAATCGGAATATCATATGACAGATCAACCCCGACGCGGAATTCGTCTTGCTCATAACCACCTGGGTTAAATGAGGTTGGCGTATCTGGCCCAAGAGCGGCGTTGATCGTGTTTGAAATGATAAAGTTAGCTCCGTTATGGCCGACAGCACCAGAAATGTCATAGTTTAAGCCTGTACCGACATCGATTGTACCGCGTACACCACCGACAATTTGGAAATCGTCAAGATCGCCACCAAAACGCGGTGTGAAACCACCCGGGAATTGTGTCAGGAATGAGAAACAGTTTGGATTGGCTTCAACAGCTGCAAGCGCGGCTGCATCAGGTAGAATACCGCCGCCTTCAGTCAGCGGGATACCAATTGGACAAGCCGCAGCGTTAAAGCCGCCATTAGCAGCCGTTAGGTTTCCTACGAGATTTGTGTCAAAGAGCGTACCATTTGCAACAGCTGCTGTTAAATCTGCAGCTGATACTGCTCCGGCAGCACCAATACCGATACCGTTGAGGGCCACAATGGCTGCAGTTTGGTCAGCAAGGTCGTCTGGATCTGTTGACGCAATCAAATCTGTTAAACCGCCAACGGAGCCAGGCACATCATCGATTAAAGCCAGTCCACCAGTTTGTGTAGCATCAAGTGTGGCTAAGCCACCACCAAAGATACCGCCACGCTGGATAGGATCACGGAAGAAGAAACCCCCTTCTGTTGAACGCTCGGCATAGTTACCAAAAGCATAGACTTCAGTGTTTTCGCCAACTTCAAGGGCTGAATTGATGAAGATTTTGAAATCGTCTTCAACTTCTGGCTGACCCCAAATTTGGACAACATCGGTTGTGACTGTGTTGACGTTAATGTCTTGAACGGCTGTGTTCCCCGCTGCGATAAGATTTAAGGCGTCATCACGCTGAACAGAACGGATAGTATCGTCAGTTTCTTGCCACTCACCTGTGACATTGATGAAACCTTTATCACCTAAAGGCAGGCCGAAATTGGCTGCAAGCTGGATATTATCGCCGTCACCTTCATAGGTAGAGCCATATTTCGCAGAAAAAGCACCGCCTTCAGCACTATCTTTAAGTTGGAAGTTTAAAACACCCGCAATCGCATCCGCACCATATTGTGAAGAGGCACCGTCACGCAGGACTTCAACTTGCTTTAGTGCAAGGGCTGGGAAGACTGAGACGTCAGGACCTTGGGCACCATCAGCGATACCACCGCCGAGGAACGTAATAACCGCAGCACGGTGACGACGCTTACCATTGACAAGCACAAGCGTGTTATCTGGTGACAGACCGCGAAGGTTGGCCGGACGTACCAGCGTACCCGCATCTGAAATTGGCTGTGTGTTAACATTGTAGGATGGGACGGAGGTCCGTAAAAGATCTGAGAGATCATTTGCGGCCGAATTTGTAAACTCTGCGCCCTGGATAACGTCAACTGGTGCCGGTGCATCAGCGGCAGAACGTGCCTTACGACGTGTACCTGTTGTGATAATTTCATCTTCAGGATTAAATCCGCTATTTTGAGCGAATGTTGGCGTTGCCGTCAGGCCTGCCAATAATGCTGCGGATGCCGACATGGCAAGCGCATTCTTCATTGTGAATCTCTTCATAAGATACCCTCTTTAAAAATAGTAATGCGGCTAACTTGCAAAATATTAGGCGTTGCTCAATATAAAAACTGCGAGTCAAATTGATTAAATTTTATGTGTGACTTATTTGGCACGAAAAGAGGTGCGGGGATTAAAAATTGTGATTAAATGATTTGTTCTTGGGCATATTTAGGGCATAATCGCTCTAATCAGAACGTCGTATAATAATATTATAAGTAGTGGTAATGACAGAATTGCGGCTTAGACTCGCGACATCATCCGATATTCCAGCGATAAAAGCGCTTATGGAGCGCTCAATCCGAATATTACAAAAAGGCTATTTATCGCCTGCGCAGATCGACGCCTCCTTTGCGGGAATGGGGCTGGACACGCAATTAATTGATGATGAAACATATTTTTGTGTGTTTGAAGCTGATGTGCTGGTTGGATGTGGGGGCTGGTCAAGACGGGCAACTCTGTATGGCGGCAATCAT
>CAZNCJ010000081.1:0-9747 GCA_964571595.1 uncultured Caulobacterales bacterium
TGCATACGGTTGTCATCGCCTGCTCAAAGGAAGCTAAGGCGCGCGGCGTTAAAAATGTCATGAAACTATCAGACGCCAAGAAAGTCTGTCCTGACCTCGTTTTGCAATGCCAAAGTCCCGATTTATATCGGCGCGCACATAATGCCCTCCTTGCCGAGATCAATAGCGTTATCCCTGTAGAGGCTGTTAAATCGATAGATGAACTATGCTGTAAACTTGACCCGAAAGACATTGCTGACCCGATAGGCCTATCCGAAAAACTCAAAGCAGCCATCGCGGAAGGCGTTGGACCTTTCATAACATGCTCAATCGGATTTGGTGCAAACCGTCACTTGGCTAAGATTGCTTGTAAAATGGACAAGCCCAACGGAACCACGATTTGGCATCCGCATATGATGCCGGGACCAATGCTCCACTTACCGTTCGATGACATTCCGGGAATTGGCGGACGCATGGAGCAACGTCTCAACCATGCGGGCATTTACAATATGAAAGACTTGCTCGCGACCGAACCCAAACAAATGCGCAAGCTATGGCGCAGTGTTACAGGTGAACGGCTTTGGTATGCGCTACATGGTTATGACGTGAAGGCTCAAAAATCTGAACGCGGCATGTTTGGACATGGGCGTGTTTTGCCGCCAGAGCTGCGTAATTTTAAAGATGCCAGAGAATGCACTCGATTGCTTTTAGTGAAAGCCGCCCGCCGTATGCGCCGTGAAGGCTTTTATGCCAGCTCGCTCTATATGTGGGTTAGTTTGCGAAACCGATCCATCAAGGAGAGAGGATGGTCTTCGCATCACAAGCTGCACATGGCCAACGATGACCAAGCCTGCCTAACGGCCCTTGATGCCTTATGGGCTAAAGCAAAGGCCAGAATTCCAAGCCATTATAAAATCGTGCGTGTTGGTGTCACGCTGGGCGATCTGACGGATGCTTCAACACGCCAACTAGATATGCTTATCAATGATGACCCACAGCGCCAGCGATGGGAATCCGTTACAAACGCTATGGATAGCCTGAACACGCGTTATGGCAAATCACTTGTGACAATGGGGCCTTGGAAACTTCCCCCCGGCGGAAACCTTGGCGGCAAAATCAGCTTCACCCGCATACCTCGCGCGGAGGACTTTTGGTGAGTTGGAAACACAAATTGCAAATCTTAGACTTTGAAGCAGGTGACAGACTAGAAGCCCGCTGCGTAAATTGCGGCTACACATGGTATGAGGAACCCGTGGTCTATTTCCACAAGTCTCACCTTCGACAGCTTTACGTCGATGAGTTTGAAGCCCGTATGCGCTGTAGGCAATGGAACTGCTCAGGTAAGATAATCATATCTCAAACACACAAAGATGAAACTGAGGGTTTCCAAGGCGGGCTTGCTTAGGGATATTTATCCCCAAAGCGGAAGTTAGCTAAAGTCTTACTTTAGACGGTTTTAAGCCGCTGACTTTCGTTCTGCTTTGAAGTCAGAAGTCAATGTTCACTCAACTATTTCAAATTAAGCTTGGAAGTACTTAATTTTATGTTGAATATGGTTTATGCTGAAACCAGAAGACCACCAAACATACATTGAGCTTTTCGAATCAAGACACAATGAGGTCGATGATGCTCATTTAGAAATATTATCAATTTTACAAACAGATGATAAAATATCATTTGGAACAGAATTTAGCCAGCTTGCCAAAATGCTCAGCATATCCGCACATGCTGGCGAAGTTAATATGCTTGCTGCTCAAACGGCCAAAGTGATTTATCAGGAAGTACGTTCCTCTAACCTCTGTGATTTAAGAAAAACTGCAAGTTGGCGAAAAGCCATTTTAAGAGCCGAAGCTATATTAGAAAGTCGGAGCTACACTGAAAAGTTCCCAGATAGAGAGATTGCAGTCGCGGGAGCGTATAAGCGCTTAAAAGAAGCAAAAAGGAAATTATCTATAAATGCGCTAGGTATTTACTGGGATGACCAATCATTAAAAGATGCAAGCAATCAACTAAACTCGCACATTCAGCTTTTAGGCGGGACGGTGACTCTAGCGCAAATTGGCCGAATGTTTGACGAAACCAATAACATATACGACAAAATTTGGCTTTGTGGAGAGTCCAACCTTGGCCTCAATCAACCAAAAGAACCCGCAATTCCATTTGGTTGGTTACAAGCGTTAGCGTTGAAGCATACAGCAAGCAAAAATAAACCCCGAAAGCCAGAAGTATTATGGAATAATATTGTAACAAGTTCACGTGATATTGCTGCCACATTTGACTGCCAAAGGTATAGTCGATTCGATGGCATGATGGGTATCAACCAGGCCGATTTTACGAGAGCTATTTATCAAACGTTATGCTGGCGGGAATTATTTACAATACAACAAATGCCTCAAGAATGCTTGCCTTATCTTTATAAAGCGTTCTTAATCGAGTTAAAGATTGCAGGGGAAAATGAAGCAATCTCTTTTATCAAAAAAATCTGGAAAGAATACGATAACCTTCGTTCAAGGTTGGAAGCAGCAAGACCAAGTCTGTTTAATATAAAGACAATTGAAGAGATTTTCCCGACTTTGCTATTACATTCCAAAGAAGCTGGTGATGCCGTCAATCCGAACTTCGTCGTGCCGATGAATGGTACTGTTAGAAATGATTCAAGTATTATGTTCTACAGGGCTCCAAAAGGAAAATTACTCTGTTGTCCACTATCAAGGTCTAATACAGTTTTTTTAACAATCATTTTTACCAAAATGTGGAAAATGTTAAAAGACCCATCAAAAACTCTGAGTAATATTACCGAAAAATCTTTGGCACTCGTGAGCGACACTAAAGCCGACGCCATTTATCCAAGTGAAAAGTATAAAATCGGGAAGGATACATTTGAATTTGATCTAGCAACGCAAACTGGTTCCGAAATATCTATAATTGAAATAAAAAACAAATCACTAACTAGGCAATCTGAATCAGGAGACGGGCTGTCGTTTCTGGACGATTTAAGTAAGAGCATATTCCCTTTAATTTTTCAGCTCGCTCGCCATGAGAAACATATTCGTGAAGAACTAACGCCTTTGAATTCAGCCTTCCCTGATAACGAATTATCAATAACAAAAATTGCGGTATCGACACTGACATATGGGTCGGTCACAGATAATTTATTCCTTAAATCCATATTTGTGGCCCTCTCCGGCGTAAAGTTGTCAGCTATCGAAAAAGAAAATGAAAAAACGGTCAAAGAGTTCAACAAGCAATATCAAAAGGCTTTAACTAAGGTTCTGGAAGTTTCTGATAAAAATGATGAAGGTTTGTATGAATTAAATCCCTTTTTCTTTCGCACGCGCTGGGTAGATTTAGGCCAATTGATTTATTTACTAGACAGATCAAATGATGTCAGCAACGCCTTAAGGCCAATCAGGCATCTTACTTTTTCATCACGAGATATGTGGAATGAAATAGCCTATGCTGACAGAGGTGGATTTGCATCAGGTGTTTGGTCTGACCTGTAATATTTCAAAAGTTGAAAATGTCCCTACTAATGAACCGACCGTTGTTACTTAAGTTAAGGCTCTCAGCTCTCAAAACGAAGGTTAATCACAAAAAATTCCGGTTAAATATTAGCCCTTTACCCGAGTAATAATTTTTCTCTTAATCTAATCATATCGCTTGAATGCTCCAGGCTAGGTTCTGCAGTTATCATTCGATCGAGCATCGCGGACAGATTGTAAGGCCAAAAACGAGTTTGTGTTGGGAGAACAGCAAGCAGAATACGAAACAGGTTTTGCGCTCTTTCTTCGACAATCGTGTCTGTATCACGAAAATAGAAACTCAAATGTTGGTCTTCAACAGTAACCAATAATGGCAACACATCCTCAAAAATAACATCCATGAGGGGGACATTGTGGGTCAAAATTGAGAAAAGCTTACGACTTATTTTGCTTGTCCGAACACTTGTCTGCCTTGGCCAAATATTCTTGAAGAAGTCCGAAACCTGTTTTGGGTTTAGATAATTGAGTTCGTTGTCCGGCTCTCGAAGTGTATGGGCAGCCCAACCTTCGTAATGACTCAACATGCTCAAACGGAAGTTCTCGCTTCCGTGAAGAAGCACATTCGTCAATTCTGCATCCGTTAAGTGAACGGTATTTCCGTCTGCAAACGGTCGACGCCAATTTGCGAGCAAAGCCGCACTCAATCTGCTTCGGCGATCTTCAGCTTCACCCTCCGTATCTAGTACCCTTTGCACGATAAATGGTTTGAGATTTGAAAACAGCCGATCTGATGGCAGTATCCGGCCATGACGAAAGCCACTCCAAAAAGCCTCAGCTATTACTGAGTTAGTATCACTGAATGCACGCTCAAGGATTTCGGCTGCAAAGTCTGGTTGATGATAGTCAATCCAGTTAAGTCTTTGAGATAGCTCTGCCATTGCTAGCGCAGCTGTCTCTCCCGGCATGTCTAACAAAGCTATCATTCGAGACAACCATTTCTCGCTGGGCGCATTGGCCCAACGATTATCCCGTATCGCAGCATCGGTTAAATGGCCCACGCTTGAATTTAAAGCACTGCCTAGCCAATCTTTACCAGAAGAATTGGAGATGATTTTTGACGCGCCTAACTCCGCCTCTTTTGAGATGAGCGAGACAATACGATCATACATAAGGTCATAAACTTTTGGACAGATAATGGAAAAAAGACCTGATTTATCCCGAAACCACCACGTCAAAGCGTATAGAAAGGTCTTTAGGGCTGTGTCGTCAACGTCCATAAGTCTGTGAAGGATTAGAAGACTTAACCAAGGCGTATCTGAGGCTCGCCGATCATGATTGAGGAAGGTTCGCCACTCCGATTGGTTCGTTGAGGTTGCCGAGGTAGTGTGCCTTAGTGCCGCTAGTGCGCGCAAAGGCTTGGCAGTTGCAAAACCTGCGAATGGGTCTTTTTCGACTAGATAATCTGATGTTCGCCCGCTGAGTTCGCGTGCTTTTGGAATGATATCTCTAAGCTCTAATGGCAACAGTGCATCATAATCGGTTTCCGTTCTAACGAACCCGCCCCTTGAACCAAGCTCTTCATCGGCGCCATCGGCATACTCTGGTTTCCAATTTGGCGCGTCACTCCGTAACGCTTCCGATATTTCTGCTAAGTCGAACGAAAACTCACACCCGTTATTGGCGAGCCAGTGTAGGCGGCTCAGCTGCATGAAGGCTTTCCGCTCTGAAAAGGCGGCCTTATCTTTGTCGTACGACTTTTTCCGCTTTGGCCCTTTGAGCAACTGAGCTTCAACAATAGAAATAGCTTCTTCTGTCAGGCTGGACCACCTCATCGCCAATGATGTCAAAAGGTCACGTTGATTGCCCGAGTGCCAAAACGCTTTTCTTGAAATAGACTTCAATACCTTGGCCTGGTCACGCTTTGCAATCAGACCTTTTTCGCCTAGCGCCCAAATTCTGAGACGCGGGAAAATGATGGAGGCTCCTTCGGGCCAACACTTGACCTCCCGGCGAGCCGCCGCCTTATCGTGCTTCGCAAGTCGCTTAAGCTCATTCGTGTAGAGCGCAATAAGTCCCGATATTCCTTCACCTCTTCGATATTGATTTACATTAGGGTCATCACCCTTCCTGATCGGAACAAGTTCGAAAGACCAAACTGGGCCAGTCTCAGTCTCCAGTACATCCGCTTGGCGAAGGCTTTCACGTAGCTCGGCGATGGTTTCCACTCGCCACTTTTTTGGAACCTCAATATCATAGGTGAAACTGGGATAGCCAATATCAATTCTAAAGTATGGGTACTTGTTATCATCTTCCGGTGCAACGCCTGATTGCGCGTAATTCGGTTCTGTCTTGATCGCAGGCCGCGAGGCCTGCCCGTAAGCACGAACGAGCTGTGATGTCCAAGGCGCTTTTCGTGCAAGACGCTGAAGGTGATACCAACGCATATCATGCCCACGAAGCCCATTAACACTGCTATCCCAGGCCTCAAACAGATAGCGCCACTGCCTAACTATATGTTCAAGATCTGCATCTCCCTCCATATCATCCAGACGAGATTCTATGAGCGAAATATACTCTGGATTTAGCCTCTGTTGTGACCCCGCCCAGGCAAGTGTTGCGGGCTGCTCGCATGTTTTTGCAATCCAGCGACCTAATGAAAACAACCGTTGAGGTAAAACGGCTATACCTGCAGTATATAGCTCAGCGTGGGATGCAATATTCTCCGCTTTCGCTGTATCTATGTCTGCTGGTGTCAGTGAAAACGCATTCCACGCAGATACGTAATCTACATCACGTTTCTCGTGCGGTTGATCTGGATCGGGAAGAGCTGGCGGTATATCACTGTCTAGCCCATATAATGAAAATGGATTAATCGCAGGCTTATCACGATTGTAAAGTGAACGTTTGGGCTTACCAAGTCGTTTACGTGGATCGAATACCCAAAGCCATTCGCCAGGGGGATTCTGTTTAGCAGATGCGAATAGAGCTGCACCTTCACGAGATGAAACAAGAGCCGCCACTCTTCCGCGTTCATAAGGCTCTAATTCGCCCGGTCGTTGTGCTGCAAGCCTTAATGTTTCTTGCGTCCAACTCTGTCTGTCGCGCGCGCGCACGGACCATGCTTCAAGTGTCGTCCAGAGCGATAAGTGATGATTGTCAGCAGAGTAAGTTATTGGTTTTACTCCACGCGCATCCCATACGCTTCGGGCTTCACTTTCAGTTCCTGCATGAAATGCATAAACGGAACTGTTTTCATCATCCACGCGACCCAATGCCTCCAGTAAGTAGCTGATTGGGGGGTCGTCTGCGCTGTAGCCAAGAAAGACGAGCGTATAGTCTTTAATGAGGTCCTTTAAAAATTGAGCTGCTCGACCATCTGTCATGTATGCGTGGCCAAATTCGGCGCTCGATAAAATGAAGCCAGGCTTTTCAGCGGCTACTCCAGTATCATCAATACGGCCATGTAGATAAACAACGCCGTCAAATCTATCAGGTTGGGTAAGGTCTGGTAGGTCAGGAAAGCAGTAAGTGTTTATCCCAGGCGCTGTTTCAAACAAGCGGTCGAAGTTGGTTGTGACAAGCTGGGTTCGGCCAGCGGGTGTGTGAGCGAGGTCGAGGATGATTTGATGGGCAGAGCGGTCAGTGTTAGCATCGGTTTGAAGGGCTCGCGCGACCGCCCGCTCAATGTCGGCGCGGTCAAACTCGCCATATAAATCCATAAAAACTTTATCTGCAGAAATGAGAGCGGACGCTTCTTTCCAAGAAATTTGACCCTTTGTCTCTCTTACAATACGTTCTGGCATAGTAAAACGGGCCTTCGCTTTACCCGTCTCAGAAGGCTTTAAGCGTGCCATAACATTTTCAGTTAATCCAAAGAAATCAGGTAGCTTGGCTCGCGCAAGTGAGATTCCTGCTCCACAGAAAAAGACAACCTGACCCTTGTCTCGGGCGCGAAGTAATTCATTCGGTATGTCTGGGCCGTCGGCGGTAAAACGCATATATGAAATGTAGTAATAGAAGGCTTTATATCAAGACTTCAAATATTTAGAGTAATCTGACCATTTTTAGGTCAAATGACATCCTCGTTAATGTCCGCTTAGCCTCCATTTGAGAAGCACGGACGTCATTTCATAACACTATGATGCACCCAACCGTTATTTGTCAGCACCAAGTCATCGTCTTTGGTTATGCTATCATTGGAAATTCTTTCAGACAGCCATTCAAATTGATTAATTAGTGCTGGATCGCTCGCCCACGGGGCAACATCAACAAGCTTATATGTATATTGAACATTGCTAACCTTCGCGCCCATTGCTTCAGCAGGCTCGGTGAAATTTACAATCTCAACCACCTGCGGCGTACCATAGCAGAGTTGACGCGCGCCTGTACTAAAGGCTCCTTTGTCTAGGCTCGCAGGACGCAAGAAGCTTTCACCTTTGTTTGAAAATCTATAGCCCACCCAGTCGGCTTTCCCAGTCACTTGCCCGCTGAAGTTTTTCGTGTCCTTTTGATAGGTGACCGCTTCCAAGAGCCCTATACTGACAAGACCATTGTAGAAAGGAAGCTGTTTATCCTGAACACTACCGTCCTTTCGGAACTCTTGGACAATCCCATCTGCGTTCGGCTTACTGCCAATTTTGACGCATTGTTTCATCTGAGCGTAGTAAGCGTTTAAAGCCTTTTCAAAATTGGCATTATTCGCTGCCTTTGGGTCGTCGCCACAAGCAGATAGTAATGTAGCTCCTGACAATAGCAAAATTGCTTTGATTGAATAATTCATAATCTTCCTCCGTTTATGAGATGCTTTGTCCTCTAGCCTTTGTGAGCGTCCAAGAAATCGTCTGACCTTTCACCACGCCTGAAATTGATTTACCCAAATTTCTGTCCATCGTGTCTCGCCACGGTACGAGCGTGAACTCTTTGGACTTCTCGATGACGGTATATTTACCGCTCGGCCTCTGAATAGCCTCACGGTATATTCCAGAAATACGTCCAGATTCAGGCGCGGCTTTGTAGGGCTTACCGAATTGCTCGCTGAGCGTCTTACCAGCCGCATCAAGATCTATTTTCTCAAGCGTGTCGAGCGTACTTTGCGTCACCCCAGATGACCGCTGAATGAGCTTTTGCGAGAGCAGGAACTTTTGGCGTTGCGCCTTTAGAGTTTCGACCTCTTGCCCGAACCCTAATGCATCGCTTTCGGACCCACCCTTGATCAACTCAGTATCAATCCATGTCTTACCCATCGTCTGTGTCAGCTCTGCCAGCGGCAAACGAGAGCGAATGTCTAATTTAACAGGGTTTCCAAAACTGCGTGATGTCTCATATTGCGCGGCACGCTTGAGATAGTCTTTCGGAACCGTCCACGACCCATCTGAATTTCGCTCGGCATGACCAGCGCGCCGCATAGCTTCCAAGCGGCGGACATGGGCTTTGATAAATTCCTCGCGCGCACCCGGATCATTCATCTCGTGAAAAGACGGGCTGTATATGCCGCCGCGTTTAGAGGCGATGTCAGCAATAGTCCTATCTGATGTCTTAGGCGCATAGGTTTGCGGCCCTGCGGTCACGACCATTCCGCGCTCTATTTGCGCAAGGTTAGCCTCTCGGCCAGTCTCAACAAAGAGAGCCTCGCCGTGCATCGTATCGAGGATAATATAGCTGCGATCATTCACATCATCGAGCACGCCTTTTTCAATGACTTTGCCGGTGATGGGGCGAGCCAGCTTTTTGGCCGGATCATAAATTGGCTCGCCATCAAGACTTCTGTCTAAATTGGCGCGGCTCATCCCGCGATGATAGGCTTTGAGGATGTCGCCGCGATCACCCATGCGTCGCAGCGTGCGTTCAAAATTGTCATCAAGTCGCCATTTGCCGAACCCGATCTTCTCGGTAAGCCCTAGAGAGCTTAGATATTTCACTCGCCATTTTTCAAAACGCTGTGACCAGTCCGACCCATCCAGCGGCAATTTAGACAAATCGACGATTTGGTTTTGCGCCTTCGCCAATAAGTCCCGGTCAATCGATGTGAAGCGGTCATGCCTGACGGACAATGCCAGTTTTTTTGCAACATCAATTTGAGTGGTCGGCCCAAGCTCTAAAGTCGCGATATGTTCAGCCGCCTCTCTTATGCCGTGGGAGATATAGTCTCTCGGAATGATGAGCGTTGAACCTGTTTCCGTTACCCCGCGAATAACAACATGGCTGTGCGGGTTGGCGGTATCATAATGATTAGCGGCGACCCAATCGAGCTTAGTGCCCAGGTCGCGCTCCATCTGCGCCATGACGT
>CAZNCJ010000082.1:0-9422 GCA_964571595.1 uncultured Caulobacterales bacterium
GCAAGAGCCCCCAACTTATCCCCTGATTACAGACAAGGGATAAATCGACAATCGGACTAAATTCGTGAAACAGGCCGGGTTGGGGGTTTATCTCACATATATTGAGCGGAGCTTTAAAAAAGCGGATAGCCCAAAACTTTGTGAGCTGATCCACCGCTACAATAATGGCGGGGATTATGAGGGCATAAACCCAAAACCCCTTAAACACACCCTGTTCGGTCTTAGCCATTTATGCTCTCCCATAAGGCCACAGCCGCCGCGTCACGCGGGGTAATATCCCCCTCACCCTCTGGCTTGAAGTATTTCCAAGAGCGTTCGCATTTAGAAAACCCGGCTTGCGTCTTTAAATCATCAATCGAAATTGCATCCGCTTTCTGACTTAGGGCCACATCACTGACGATAAGGTAATCGGCCAGACTATCATTTGGGTCTTTGGCGCCTTTGTAAATTTCTTGGCGCGAGACAGACAGAGCCGTGAGCGCAGACGCCAGCCCGCCCTCAGCAGGCGCTGTGACACGCGCCTCAAGCGAGGACTTAATCACACCTTCGCGCCGCAAAGGTTCAATCGCTTCAGACACATGATTGCGAAAATCTCTTATGGTTTTGATGTGCCCAGCTAAACTCTCATCAGCCCAATTGTCTGGACATTCCGGGAATAGCTCCAAATGCACAGAACCGTCCTCGCTCGGGAAACGCGATTGCCAAACCTCCTCACAGGTAAAACATAAGATCGGGGCGAGCCACGTTGTCAGGCGAATGAAAATCTCGTGCATTACCGTGCGGCAGGCCCGCCGGCGCGTTGAGTTTACAGGGTCGCAATAGAGCGCGTCTTTGCGGATATCAAAATAAAAGGCCGATAGATCAAGCGTACAAAAATTAAAGAGGGTCTGGAATATTTTACGATGCTCATGACCTGTCACCCAGTCTTTATGCTCTTGCGTGATCTCGTGGAGACGGTGTAGCACCCATTTTTCCAGCGCTGGCATCTGGTCATACTCAATCGCTTCGCTTTCGTCATAGCCGTCAAGCGCGCCGATCATATAGCGCAATGTATTGCGGAGTTTTCTATAGGCATCGACATTGGTTTGGATAATCTCATTGCCGATTTTCAAGTCCTGATACACATCCGAGCTGGCCACCCAGAGTCGCATAATGTCGGCACCGAACTTATTGCCAATGTCAATCGGGCTCATTGTATTGCCCAGAGATTTGGACATTTTATAGCCCTTCTCATCGACAACAAAACCGTCCGTCATCACGCCCTCATAAGGCGCTTGGCCGTAAACGGCGCAGGACTCGAGGAGTGAACTTTGGAACCAACCGCGATGCTGGTCAGAACCTTCAAGATAAAGGTCAGCACGGTCAGGCAGATCGTCGCGTTGTTTGAGACAAAAAGCGTGGGTCGAGCCACTGTCAAACCACACATCGAGAATATCTGTGACCTTCTCCCAGCCCTCATTATTTTCCGGCATCAACTCAGAGAGCGCTGTGTCAAACCAGCCATCCACGCCCGTTTTGCGCACAGCCGCCAAAATACGGTCATTGATAACGTCCGCGTCATCACGCTCAGTGTGTAACTCGCCATTAGGTCCGACAATAATGGTGATCGGAACGCCCCAAGCGCGCTGGCGTGAGATCAGCCAGTCTGGACGGTCTTCAACCATAGTCCGCAGACGGTTCTTACCGCGCGGCGGATAAAAGGTGGTTTCTTCAATCGCTTTCAGCGCAGCCTCGCGAAGCCCGCCTTTGGACATAGAGATGAACCATTGCGGTGTGGCACGGCGAATAACTGGGGCTTTGGAGCGCCAGCTATGGGCATCGCGCAGCATTATAATACCGCGTGCTAAAAGATTGCCGCATTCGACCAAGGCTTTCAGAACTTCCGCATTCGCCTTTCCGTCTTGACCACGTTTTTTAGCGGGGGATGTTCGGATAACGTCAAGACCTTGAAACCGGGCGGGCATAACGTCTGTATAAGCCCCCGCATCGTCGAGTGTCATGGGCACGACCGGGTCAATGCCTAAGCCTTCGAGCTTTTTCTGATTGGAAATCCAGACAACATAATCATCCTCCCCGTGGCTCGGCGCAGTATGCACGAAGCCCGTACCTGCATCAGCTGTGACGTGTTCACCTGCAAACATCGGCACAGGGAAATCATATTTACCGTCTGCCCCTTCCATATTTTTGAGGGGGTGATCGAGAATTATACTTTCAAAATCGGTTATTCTACCTACACGATTAGCGTTCTTAATTAGTCCAGCTTTAGCAACTGCTTCCCACAAATCATCCGCGACAATCAATTTATCTCCCGGTTTTGACCAAGGCTCAAACTCGCTTTCTGCCATTTCCGTAATCTCATATAATCCATATTCAATATGAGTTGAGTAGCTAACGGCCCGGTTTGCTGGGATGGTCCAAGGTGTGGTTGTCCAAATTACTATGGATGCATCATTTGCTTTTTCTATAATCTCCACAGAGTTACTATTACCATCTGAAGCTGCCGAATCCGGGCCTTTGTTAACAGGAAACTTCACATAAATCTGGGTGGCTTTGCGTTCCTTATATTCCACCTCGGCTTCGGCGAGGGCTGTTTGTTCGACGGGGCTCCACATGATGGGCTTGGAGCCGCGGTAAAGCTGGCCTGTAGCGGCAATTTTAAGCAGCTCACCGCAAATATCGGCCTCAGATTCAAATTTCATCGTCACATAGGGATTCTCCCAATCCCCGACCACGCCGAGGCGTTTAAATTCTGATCGCTGCGTATCCAGCCATTCATTAGCATAGGCCCGGCAGCGCGTGCGAAATTCTGACGGTTTGACGTCTTCTTTCATCCGGCCTTTAGACCGGAACTCTTCTTCAACTTTCCACTCAATAGGCAGGCCATGACAATCCCAACCCGGCACATAATTGGCATCAAACCCCGCCATTTGATGGGAGCGGTTAATCAGGTCCTTGTGAATTTTATTGAGCGCCGTACCCATATGGATATGGCCATTGGCATAAGGCGGGCCGTCATGGAGCGTATAGGGCTTTCGGCCCTTAGATTGTTCGCGAAGTCGCTCGTAAAGGCCCAAAGCCTCCCAGCGTGCCAGCCATTCAGGTTCCTTTTTGGGCAAGCCTGCCCGCATCGGGAAATCTGTCTTGGGTAAAAATAAAGTGTCGCGATAATCGCGTTTTGTCTCGGTCATAATTGTCTCGAATGTGTTTGAAATAGGGTCTTAAACTCCCGACACGCTTGTCCAATAATTTTAGTCGGAGCGTGTCGGGCCTATAATTCGCGGCCCAAATATGAATATATCCAAATCAAACATAGCGGCGGGGTAACACAGCCCGATTTAACCGTCCAGCGTTAAGCACTATAAACTTCGCCCCACATCGCCCCATTTTGTCTTCACGCATATCTATGATAACTTCCGTCTATAGATTCTCTTAAAAGATTATTTGGGCGCATATGGAGATTATCAAACGACGATATGTCCTTAACCCTAGAAAAGGGGCAAGTTTGCAGAGTCGCATATATATAAGAGTTTTATTCTTGGCAGGTCTGTGGCTCACTTTTAGCTATTTTACGGCCCATGCCCAGCTCCGCCCTATGGTTTATACTGAAACCACGGTTGAGCGCTCTGTTAATGACGTTTGGGAGGATTGGACAACCACGGACGGCCTTGCTGCGCATTTTTCGCCCACTGAACAGGCTGGTGATCAGGCAGATAATCAGGCAGACAATATTGAAATCGAGCTGCGACCGGGCGGGGTTTTCAATATTGGCCCACTGCCCAATCCTAACGCAGATGGGACGCAAGAGAGCGCAGGCACGCATATATTAGGCTTACAAACGCCCGATCAAAAGAACAAAACCAGCAGCCATATGATCCAGTTTACGTGGCCCGCCCCCGCCCATATTTCAGGGATAAATGACCAGATGACATCTGTACAAATATGGTTTGTCCCCGTTGGAAATCATACGCGCATAAGACTGTTTCAAACCGGGTTTGGAGATACTCCAAAATGGCTAAAGGCGCGTGATTATTTTGAGAAGAGTTGGCCGCAAGCCCTAGAGCGCTATGATCAATTCGTCATGGACGCAGACTAACTAACACGTTCTTCTGTAAAAATCCGGCGGTTTAGTCGCGAGCCATTTCACAAATTTGACGATTTCATCATGGCACAAGACTGGCTCTAACTCCCCCTTCATTTTGGCAAGCTGTGCACGCGTAAACACTTTATGGATTTTACGGTGACAGATGTGATGAACGGTAACCGTCTCCACCCCGCCTTTTGATTTGGGAATGACGTGATGTTTTTCGCGTTTTTGCCCTAATGGCCGCGAACAAATCAGGCATAACGTCATGAGGCGTTCCAGTCCCCATGCGTGGCTTGCCATAAAGTCAGCAAAGACAAAGCGGCCGTATCAGCCCGTAATATACGCGGGCCGAGCGAGACGGTCTGCACAAAGTCTTGGGCCTGTAATATCTCGCGCTCGCGATCGGAAAACCCGCCCTCAGGCCCGACCAGTAAGGCCGCTGGCCCGGATAGGTTTTCCAAGACTTTTTTAGCAGGCCGGGCAGCGGGCAGTCCCGCTATCGCCTCATCTGCAAATATCAGATGGCGGCCTTTATAGTCTTGCGCCCACGCCACTATCAGCGCGTCCACATTTTTAAGTACGGGTTTAATCTTGGGTATATCCAGACGCTCCGTTTGCTCCGCCGACTCAATGACCTGCAAGCGGGCTTTATCGGGATTAAACTTTGAAAACTGGGTGCGCTCTGTAATCAGGGGTTGGAGGGTGGACACGCCCAACTCTGTGGCCTTCTCAATTATGAAGGTGGTTCTATGTTTACGCACAGGTGCGAAAATGAGAACTATATCCGGCGACGGGCTTTGGGCGCGCAAATTATTCTGACAGCTCAAGCTTGCGGCTTTACGCATCATATGCGTAATTTCAGCCTCCCACTCGCCGTCCCGTCCGTTAAACAGCCTGATCTTATCACCTACCTCTTTTCGCAGCACCGAGGCCAGATAATGGTGTTGCGTCTTAGATAGGTCGATCTGTGCGTCTTGAGACAAATCCTGATCCACATAAAGGCGGGTTAACGTATAATTTTCTCGCATATGGCTTTCATAGCGCTAATTTTCGCGCTAATCACCCCCTATGTCACCCGATATTATCAATGACGCCCCAAAAAACCATTGGGTGTACCGCGCCCCAAAAAGCTGGCGACCTTTTTTGCAGCTCTCACGACTGGACCGACCCATTGGATATTGGCTATTAGCGCTGCCGGGTTGGATAGGGCTTTCTTTTGCCAATATTACGAGCGGCATAATGAATACGGATTATAAATGGGCTTTACTCCTCTTTATCGGAGCCATCGCCATGCGCGGGGCGGGCTGTACCTATAATGATATTGTTGACCAAGATCTTGACCGACAAGTCACCCGAACGGCCCTACGCCCTCTGGCGGCGGGCACGATAAGCACTAAACAGGCTTGGATCTGGCTATTTGCGCAATGCTTTATCGGCTTGATGGTTTTACTCGCCTTGCCGCGTCTGGCCCAGATTATCGCCCTATGTTCAATCCCGCTCGTGGCGGCTTATCCCTTTATGAAGCGGATTACGTGGTGGCCGCAACTCTGGTTGGGCCTGACATTTAACTGGGCGGTTTTGGTGGCTTATGCGGCCAAGACCGGACATCTCTCCATCTCTATATTCATATTATATGCGGGATTAATTTTCTGGACCGTGGGTTATGATACAATTTATGCCTGCCAAGATATAGAAGACGACGCGCTTATCGGCGTCAAAAGCACAGCAAGGCGATTTGGGGCCTATGTCAAACCCGCCGTAGCTATGTGTTTTGTCATTATGACGGCTCTCCTCTTCTTTGCGACAGGTCTTGAAATCATAATGAGAGCCAATCCTGGCATTGAAGGTGGATATTGGTTCAGGTTTTCCCAAACACAACTCTTGAAACCCTCCTTGGGCCTCATGGCTCTTTTAGGCGCTTTATTATTATCTATGGCCTATAGTCTTGATAAGGACGGTGAGAACGCACTTAAATTGTTTAAACTCAACCGCTGGATTGGCATTCTCATTATCATCATGTTTTTGGGCTTAAGATTTTCATATTCTCTTAATTAACCTCACCCCTTCGTGATATAACGTAATTGGTATTTTAAGGCTTTTTGACATATAGGATAGCTCGAACAAGGAGCATATATTATGTTAACTAGGCGCAAATTAGGTCTGGGCGTTGCGGCGACTGCTTTAGCAGCCTGCGCAAAGACAAATAACGATGCACAAGCTGTGGAGACAAAATTGAGCGATCAAGACTGGGCAAGTATATCAGCGACCGAATGGCAGCAATTGCTAACGGAACAAGAATTTTACGTTCTGCGTCAAGAAGGCACTGAGCGCCCCTTTACCAGCCCCTTCAATGATGAAAAGCGCGCGGGTACATTTATCTGTGCGGGATGTGAGCTGCCTTTATTTAAGGCTGAACACAAATTTGATTCGGGCACGGGTTGGCCGAGCTTTTTTCAAGCCATTGATGGTGCGCTAGAAACCAAAAAGGATTTCAAGCTTGTCCTCCCGCGCACAGAATATCATTGTGCGCGTTGCGGTGGCCATCAGGGGCATGTCTTTAAAGACGGCCCGCAACCTACGGGTCTACGCTATTGTAATAATGGTATCGCGCTGGATTTCGTCGCCGACGCTTAAGCGAAAACCGCCATTTCAGCTCGGGGCGGTTCCCGAGCTGGCTTAATTTCAGTCGATTCTCTTAAGCCTATGTAAAGGGTGACCTAAATTTCATAAAATTTCTGCATTGATTTTTAAAAGAATCTATCGCAGTCTTTTCACATTGAGCCGTCCCGCTGTGGGGCCGCATTTATGAAAGGAGGTCTGATTTGTCTATCTATTTTGAGGGGTCTGCCCGAAGCTGTTAGATCAGCCCTTTCGTAAAAACGAAATTGGGTAAAGAGCTATCTATCTTGAAACCGGCATGATGTCCGGTAAGACCCAAACTTCAAAACGAGCCCGCCTCATACTGTGAGGCGGGCTTTGTTGTGGAGAATTATATTCTTTTTAGAACGCAGTTTTAGAAAAACTTAAACTCTCGCTCATAAGCCTAGAGCCTGAGGGAAACATGGCTTTATCAATATATTATGACGGGGAATGCCCCTTTTGTCAGCGTTATATATCATTATTACGACTAAAGGAGACGGCAGGTCCCGTTACACTTTATGACCTGCGTGAACATAGCGAGGAAAAAGACCGTTTAATCGAGAAAGGCTATGATCTGGATTTAGGTATGGTCATTGATATGGATGGTCGCCTGATAGGAGGTAGCGACGCGGTTAATCACTTGGCCATGCTCTCGACACCTTCAACCCTCTTTAACAAAATAAACAAGTGGATTATGTCTACCGGGTTTTTAGCCACATTGCTTTACCCGTTTTTACGCGCGGGACGCTGGTTGACCCTATTTGTAATGGGACGCAAACAGATTATGCCTTCAGAAGAAGGGGCGCAGGCTCGGGCGAGTATTTTTGGGCTCTTATTCTCACTTTTCACAGTATTTCACTTTTTCACCTATACTTTGAGATATGGGCATTTGCCGCCAGAATGGGACCTCGTTGTCTTATTATTAGCCGCGCTCTTATTGTTTTTTAAACCGCAATCGCCCCGCTTACTTTTGCTACTTATGCTCGCCAGTACAATAAGCGCCATTATGCAGGCTCCTGTAGGGTCAAATCATACAATCGTGCGGAATTTTGCCGTATTGGGCTATTGGCCCGCCTTTATTTATACAGCCATACGCGGGAGAAGTTGGACACATATTTTCACCAATTTTTCCGTAGCAGGACAAGGTACATTATACGTGATGTATTTCTTTGGTGTGTTCCACAAAATTAATGCTGACTTCCTGAACCCTGAGACAAGCTGCGCTGTAGAACTCTGGCATAAAATGCCGCCCCCACTCAACTTTATACGCTTTGATGCCATGTATTATCTCGCAATTTACGGCACGTTCATTGTCGAAGCCGTGCTGGTTCTCATGCTCATCACAAAACGTTATCGCCATATCGGCATTATCTGCGGCATTACTTTCCACTTGCTATTGGGCTTAAGTGGATATGCCATGTATATTTCTTTTACGACCTTGTCTATCGCCTTACATTGTCTGTTTATCAACGAAGAAGCGGCACTAAAAATTCAGAACTCATCCATGATGAAACTCATCGCGGATCGTAAGCATCACCCCGTCTATATTGGGGCCGCCCTGATACTTGTCGGTTTAGTGGTCTTAATGGGACTGACGCGCCAATATTCTATGGTCACGATATTTATGCTGCCTGTATTATTGCCGCTATGCTTTGTGATTATGCGTCACGGCTATTCCCTAAAACCCTTGACCCCGCGCGAGAACAGACCCGGCGCTTATATCATTGGCGGGACGATTACCGCTTTGTTTTTTGCCAATTGTGCCATGCCATATCTGGGTCTTAAAAGCGCACAATCCGTCAATATGTTTGCTAATTTAAGACTGGAAGCCGGGGTAAGCAATCATGTGATTATGAAAAATGCACCAGGACCGTATAAATATTTGGAAGATGTAGTGAAAATCACCGATGTCAAGCAAGCGCCGCGCATTTCAACCTATGAAAAATCTAAGCATGCTAAAGTCTATTACGACCTCTTGGCATTTATCGATGATAATCCAGAAGCTGTAGTAAGTTACACACGTGGTGGTAAAACATATAATAACATGACAGCCATATCTTTATCAGACGATATTGACAATATCTTGCACCCCAAATGGTTCCGAAAGTGGTTTCACTTCCAACCGGTTGATCTTAATGAGCCTCATAAATGTGGTCATTAATCTCTCATGGTCACATAATCTTATTTTTTCATAAAAAACCGCCCATAAAATGGGCGGTTAATCTCATATATAGGGTAAGCTAAACGCTTATGAACGTGGAAGATAATTCCCGACAATCAAACATGTTCCGTCTGGCTGTGCACGCGTACCTGTTGGGCAATTTAGCACTGTCGTAGCGCCTGAATTGCTTGACCCATAGCTCGAGCTTGTCGTGGTTGTTGTGCCCGTCGTGCCTGAACCGTGCGACGTTGTTCCAGTTGTACCAGAGCCGTGTGAGGTGGTCCCTGTTGTACCAGAGCCGTGTGAGGTTGTTCCAGTTGTTCCTGAACCGTGCGACGTTGTACCTTCTGTACCGGAACCATGTGCCGGCTTGTCGCCTGAACCATATGACTCTTTGGCTTTGTCGCCTGAGCCATAAGACTCTTTGGCTTTATCAACGGCCTTTTCGCCGGCTTTATTGGCTGAGCCATAGGCTTCATCCTTAACGGTATCAACCACCTTATCCTTAGCACCACTGCCATAGGATTGGGCGATTAC
>CAZNCJ010000083.1:0-6688 GCA_964571595.1 uncultured Caulobacterales bacterium
CCACCTATACCTGAAACCTTACATCAAAATGGTACATAAAAAAGGGGCTGGACAACGTTTTCCTCAAGGGTAATAGGTCTCCCAAAGTCTAAAATAGTTCCAAAAGTATTGTTTTGAGGTACGAATATTGCCACAAGGCCTGATAAATATCTCTCCAAAGCAACAGGCAGCAAGTGATTGACCATAGATGATTTGCAAAATATTCCTGCGCTTCCCGACAGGTACGGCCTCGTGCGTCAAGTCGATTGGCGTTCTTATTAGTAACGTGAGTCATGGGCCCTAATTACAGATAACCGTAAGTGTGGTTCAATCGTGATTATGGTTAATGAAGACGGTTATACTCCCAATGATAACTTCCGCATTACTGTTGGCGATAAAAACATGTGCGCCTTTATATTCATAAAGCGCACGCTTGGAAGCGGTATTTTATGCGTGAAAAGGCTCTGGAGGTGAGGATGGGATTCGAACCCACGTTAGGCTATTAACCTAAACACGCTTTCCAAGCGTGCGCCTTAAACCACTCGGCCACCTCACCTTTAGAGGGCTTTATAACCTCGGTTTTACCCGAGGGGTTTGAGATAAGCGCACGCTTATCTTATATTTATGTGCGGCTGTTTTGCTGCGCGTGCGCGACATATCATTGAAAGCCCGACTGTGCAATCATCTTCGCGCCCTTTAAGCCAGATTGTTAAGCGCTGTTTTGAGCTTATCAAGCTCGAGGGCAAAACCGTCTTTGCGCTTATGTTGCTCGGCGACAACTTTTTCAGGCGCTTTATCGACAAAGTTTTTATTGCCGAGTTTTTTATCGATTTTGTCAATCTCGGCCTGCGTTTTATCTATCTCTTTTTGTAAGCGCGTACGCTCAGCATCCAGATCAATCAGACCATCGAGAGGTATAGCAAAGCCTATACCGTCAACAACTGTCTGTAAGGCCCCTTTAGGCGCGGTATCAGAGATTTCAACGTCGGATACACGTCCCATACGTTCTAGGACTTCGTTATATGTTTTGAGGCGCGGCTCGGGGGTATTGCTTAAGCGGATGAGGGCCGCTTTCTTAGAGGGCGGTACATTCATTTCTGAGCGCACAGACCGCAGAGCCGTGATCAGGCGGATAAGCCAATTTATATCATCAGAGGCAGTTTGATTTACAAGATCATCCGTAAGTGCTGGCCATTCCGACAGCATTAAAAACCCGCCGCGCTTATCTGATGTCTGCGCCCAAAGTTCTTCCGTGATATAAGGCATGAAGGGGTGAAGCAGTTTTAATATCTGGTCTAAAACCCAGCCGGCTGTGGCCTGTGTTTCGGACTTCCCGGCACCCTCTTCTCCTCCGACGCCCTCTTCAATCCCGACTATGGGTTTAATAAGTTCAAGATACCAATCGGCATAGATACCACGAGCGAATTTATAGGCTGCATCGGCAGCGTCGTTAAAACGGTAAGCCTCTATATTGCGGGTCACCTCTTTGACGGCCAAGACCGCCTCCCCGACGACCCATTGATTGACTGGCATTGTGCAGTTGGCCGGATCAAAGTCAGGGTCGGATTGGCACCCATTCATTTCTGCAAACCTGGCGGCGTTCCATAGCTTGGTGCCGAAATTGCGGTAGCCCTCAATGCGCTGCATGGATAAGCGAACATTGCGCCCCTGCGCAGCTTGTGCGGCCATATTGAAACGCAGTGCATCCGCGCCGTAAGTGTCTATGATTTCTAGCGGGTTTATAACATTGCCCTTAGACTTGGACATTTTTTGTCCCTTTTCGTCGAGCACAAGGGCGTGGATATAGACATCTTTGAACGGCACCTCACCCATAAAGTGAATGCCTTGCATCATCATGCGCGCCACCCAGAAGAAGATGATGTCAAAAGCCGTGACGAGTACGGCTCCGGGATAAAAACGCGCGAGTTCCGGTGTCTTATCGGGCCATCCTAATGTGGAGAATGGCCACAGACCTGATGAGAACCATGTATCGAGGACGTCATTATCGCGGGTGAGCTTAATGCCCTCTCCTGCTTTTGCCTGTGCGCTGCTTTCATCTTCTGCGACTGTGATATTTCCGTCTTCGTCATACCAAGCCGGTATCCGATGTCCCCACCAGAGCTGGCGGGAGATACACCAAGGCTGGATATCGTGCATCCAGTTATCATAAGTTTTCTTCCAATTATCGGGCACGAAGCGCGTCCGTCCGTCATCTACGGCGGCAATGGCTTCTTTGGCAAGCACGTCGGCTTTGACAAACCATTGATCGGTCAGCATTGGCTCGATGACGACGCCCGAGCGATCCCCGAAGGGCTGCTCGATTTTAAGGTCTTCCGTTAAGTCCAACAATCCGGCGTCTTCAAAAGCAGCAACGACCATTTTGCGGGCTTTAGCAGCGAACTTTCCGTGATAATCGGGTGGAATAACGTCTAGCTCCAGTATATGCGCCCGCTCATCGAGAATAGAAATGGGCGTATGCCCTGCCCGCTTACCGACTTCATAGTCATTAAAGTCATGTGCGGGTGTGATTTTCACCGCGCCAGAGCCTTTTTCAGGGTCAGCATATTCGTCGGCTATGATCGGTATGCGGCGTCCTACAATGGGAAGGTCTACATATTTACCGACAAGTCCTGCATAGCGCTCATCATCGGGATGAACCGCCACACCCGTATCTCCGAGCATGGTTTCAGGACGCGAAGTCGCAACAACTATATAATCGCGCTTCTCATGGCCTGTGACATTACCGTCTTCGTCAGTCAGGGGGTGAACATAGCTCACTCCGTCTGCCAGTGGATAACGCAAGTGCCAATAATGACCGTCGACAGTTTTTGTTTCGACTTCTAAGTCTGAAATGGCTGTCTGGAATTTCGGGTCCCAATTTACGAGGCGTTTATCGCGGTAGATAAGGCCCTCTTCATACATTTTGACGAAGACTTTAACGACGGCTTCGGGCATTTTATCATCCGGATTGTCAGGGTCGCCCATTGTGAAGCGCTCACGTGACCAGTCACAGGACGCGCCAAGCCTGCGCAGCTGATTGACAATCGCCCCCCCGCTTTCTGCCTTCCAGTCCCATACAATAGCCTCAAACTCTTCCCGGCTCATATCTTTACGACCCGGCTTACCTTCCGCGGCGAGTTTGCGCTCCACCACCATTTGTGTGGCAATGCCGGCATGGTCAGTCCCCGGTTGCCAGAGCACGTCTTTGCCGCGCATGCGCTCAAAGCGGATAAGAATATCTTGTAGGGTGTTATTTAAGGCATGGCCCATATGTAGGCTGCCCGTGACATTGGGGGGCGGTATAACGATAGAATAAGGCTCTAGCGCTGTATCCATTTTAGGCTGAAAGGCACCGCTTTCTTCCCACGCTTTGTATAAACGGGTTTCCGCCTCTTGCGGATTAAAAGATTTTTCCAGCATAGCTAGCTCATCAAACTCATTTGTGTTTGGACGTCATTAGCGTTTATAGAAAACTTATCCAGCTTTTAATTGAATATAAGTGCAAAAAACCGCCACACTGACATGCAGGGACGGTAATTTAATAGTGATGTTGCAAGGCTTGGTATTATTTACCAGACGAAATACGCTTGACTTCTTTCGTAACAGCCCGCTCCACTATGCCTTTCAGGTTAGCGTCTAGCCATTCTTTCAACATGGGACGTAAGGCTTCCATAACCAGATCACCAATCCGGTCGCCGCGTTCCGCCAGGATAGCTTTTTCTTCGACGACTTTATTAAGTGACGCGAAGACATCGGCTGAAGCTGTTTTTTCGACTTCATCCAGAATAGCATCTGATTTTTTTGCTCTTGGCATAGTTTCTTTCTCCTCCAACGCCTCTAATTGAGGGTCTTCCATAATTGATTGTTGCGTAATTTCTTCAAGCTCTGTTTCAAGACTTTCGTTTAAATCTATTTCTAATTCTTCAAGTTGTTCTAATTCATCAAGCTGGGCTTCAATGCCAAGACTTTCTTCATCTGTTTCCGCGTCGAGCATATCCAGAGAAAGAGGTTCTACTGGGGCTTCTTCCTCTTCGTTAATGTCATCTTTAATGTCATCAAGCAGTGCTTCCAGCGAGGCCTGTTGATCGCTATCTTGTGTATTGGTGCTTTCAACCTCAGGCGTTAATTGCGCTTCGGCTTCAACAGCATCGGCTTCCGCCATTTTAGCGATAGCAAGTAACCCTCCTGCGCCTGCTGCGGTTTTCCCGACTGTTGTTAAAAGGGATGGATCGTCCACTTCAAGTGTTTCTATCTCTAATTGCGCGAGTTCATTATTTTGCTCGGCTTGGAGGCTTTCCTCATCTTCTAGGGTTAAATTTAATATATCGTCCAAGATTTCGGTTTCTTCTTCAGTCTCTTCAACGTCTTCGAGAAGCTCTTCTTCTTCCAGAACCTCTTCTATATCGAGCTCATCTTCGACTACATCTTCCAGCTCAAATATAGTGTCGTCATTGCCCAAGGCTTCGAGTTGTTCTAAATCTTCAGCGCTCATTTCATCAGATTGTGTTTCGTTTTCAAGTGAGCTTGTCTCATTCGTTTCAAGATCATCAAGAAAAGAGTCGTCTGTTAAATCAGCCATCAAGGCCTTAACGATATCCATGTCACTTTCTTCAGATACGGCTTGGTCAGATGTGGATAAAAGTGTTTCATTATCTAAATTTGATGCTTCAGTTGCCTTATCATCAGCAACTAAGTCTGGGGTTAACTCAAATGTGTCCAATGTTTCGAGTGGCTCATCTGTTTCTAGAAGGTTTTGTTCTTCGAGAAGGTTATGCGCCGGGTCCACAACAAGCTCATTTTTTGTGTCGCTAGTTTCAAAAGCACTCGTGGTAAGATCATCTATATCAATCAAGCCATCGTCAGATACCATTTCTGTATCTGTGGCCTTATCATCCATAACGTTTAAGCCCGTAAGGCTTGTCTCGGATTTATCCTGAACGTCTGCTTCAAAATCGGATTCGTCAAAATTAGATGGAGTTGGTGCTGCTAAATTTTCAGTTTCTAAAACATTTGAGGTATCAGGGGACGAAAATGTTGAGTCGTCTGGAATAACCAGATCGTCCACCATCAGGTCTATATCTTCATCAGAGATTGCCAGATTTTGCACCTCCTCCTCTACAAGGGATGCAGTTGTGGACTCAACTTTTTGAGGCTCAGCCCCCTCTAAGAGCTCTGGCACTTCAGTTTTGTGCGAATCGTCATCGGCGATTATCCGCCGGATTGACGTTAATATATCTTCCATGCTGGGTTCGAAAGTCTCTGCATTACTTTCTGTAGACCCGGTAGACTCGTCAGACATAGATTACCCTTCAGCACACAATCGCATGTTCACAATATGTAATTAAGGCAACACGTGTGACTTGTCTAGCTTGGATAAAAATCAATTTTCAGGGGAATTTCTTATAAATATACAATAAATAAGGAAAAATCCGTTATCGACCGAAAATATTTACGGTCTTGTGCCTAACTCTGACTGAATCTCTTTTGAAATCGTTCCAAATGGATCTGGATCAAATCCAGCCTGAATTTCTTTCGAAATTTCCCCAAAAGGATCAGCAGCTATACTTGGCGAGGATAAAACTTGATTTTGGACAATTGGTTTCTGCACTATATTTGGCGAAACTTCCAACCCGCTATATGTTGATATGAAATCATCTATAACCTGACTATCTTGGTGATTAGCAGCCGCAATTTGTGTGCTTGAAGCGATTGTAGGTGCTGCGTTTGTCCGAAGAGGGGCAGATTGATGGGGTTGCTGAGCTGCAAAGCTTAGCGATGCGCCATATGAAGCCGAGGTTTGCGCCGTCAATGGTGCCGTTATAGGTGCTGCCGTAATAATCTGCGGCTGGGAAACGGTCTGTGAGATGATTTCTGGCTGTATGGTAGAAATTTGCTGAACCTGACCCGTGTTATGGATTTCATAAAAGGGATCATTCGGCCCAAGATAAGGCTGATCTTGGCTTAAGTCTAAGAGCTCACCCCCAGCATGGATGGGCTTTAGAAGTTGATTGCCCAAGCTAACAAGGCCTTCCTGAACGGGTTTAGGTACAAATTTATCTGCGGTTTGTTTCATACCCCAATATTTTACATTTTCATGGTTTTGTGCCGGATTGTAAATATCTGTTGGTAATTGCAGAGAGCGAGCTTCAAAGACGCCCAGTGTTTCGAGAAGTTGAAATGTCGAAATATTTAATGAGCGTTCCGCGTCCAGTAAAGCAAGTTGCGCGCTTAAGGCTTCTTGCTCTGCATCCAGAACATCAAGTGTCGTGCGCGTGCCGACTTGCTGTTCTAAAACCACGCCTTCAAAAGCTATACGCGCTGACTCAACCTGTTGTTGGCTAGAAATAACGCTGCGTTTAGAGGCCTCTAATTGTGCCCATAATTGCTCGACGGCCTGATCAATAGCTCTTTGGGTGTCGCGCGTTTCAAATACAGTGCGTGTTTTAGCATGACTGGCTTGTCGTACGCGTGAGCGGTTAAGGCCGCCTGTAAAGATCGGGATTGAAATATTTGCTGTTATTTGCGCCCCTTCAATACGGTCAATACCTGAGGATTGCCCGCGAGCGGCTTGTGCGGCCGCATTGAGACTAAGTGTTGGCTTGGAAGCGGCTTTGGCTACGTCAATTCCTGCATCGGCTGCCTGTTCATTATATAAAGCCGCGAGTAATTGCGGATTATTGTTTTGGGCCAGTCTTTGGGCTTGTTGCAA
>CAZNCJ010000083.1:6788-9261 GCA_964571595.1 uncultured Caulobacterales bacterium
TCATCCCGTAAAACATCAATATAGGCTGTAGCCGCCTGATTGAAAATATTCTGCTCAATACCGCGTAAACTTTCACGCGCGGCAAATACACCCGCTTCTGCCTGACGTTTTAAGGCCCGCACACGCCCACCGGCATAGATCGGTTGAATCACTTGTAGCTGTAACGCCGTCGGGAAATTATCTTCTGTCGCAAGTCCCTCAGCTCCAAAGACCCCAAAATCCGTTCTACGTGTTATTGAGGCGCCTGTATTACCGGTCAGAGTTGAACTTAATCGTCCTTGTGAGCGGGCTTGCACGAAATCTTCATCGCTCTCGCGTACTCTTGCGCGTTCAGCTTGAAGTCTGGGGTGGTTGTTATAAGCGGAAATGAGAGCTTCTTGCAGAGTCTCGGCTTGCGCAAGTGGCGCAGTGCCAAATGTCAATGCGGCAGACGCCAAAATGACGGCTGAAACCGTTGTTTTATATATATTGAGCATCATTGCACTCCCATTCACCAAGAGCACTATACGCTATTTTAGTTAATGGGCGATAAATTGTTCGATATTCAAAAATGAATGAATAAGGGCTTGCTTAAAATTAAAAGGCAAACTCTTCTTTGGCCTCAAAGCCCGGTAATGCAGGAATAGTTGCGTCAAATAAGATGCGTTCCCCTACACTATCGCCGACACGAGTGAAAATCGTGGCATGCCCAATTGGTCCATTTTGCTTCACACAGACAAGACGGCCATTATTTGAAAGCTGATCAAGCCAAGATTTCGCAATATCGGATACAGAGCCGTTAATAAAAATAACATCAAAAGGGCCGTGTTCAGACGCACCTGCCTTAAGTTCGCCTTTTACAACTGCGGCATTGGTAATACCCGCATTTTCAAGTTCTTTCGTGGCGCGCTCCACCCGCGCTTCATCATCTTCCAAGCCAACGACTGTTTCCGCAAGATGCGCTAAGATGGCCGTAGAATAGCCGCGTCCGCACCCGATATCGAGAACAATGTCTTGCGGGCCAATATTGGTAGCTTGGATGAGTTTTGAAAAATCACGCGGTCTGGCCAGCCAACGATCGGCATCAATCTGAACATGGCTGTCGCTATAGGCCAAAGCTGCCCGAGATTTAGGAACAAAGTTCTCACGTTCTATTTTTCTAAACGCTGAGATGACTGATAAATCAGTGACATCATTTGTGCGTATTTGGCTTTCAATCATGTGATTGCGCGCAGTTGAAAATTTAAACATGGTTTTATCCTGAATCATGGACGCTAAATGCAAGCCGTATAACTATAGTTGAGGCGTGTGGCAATAATTGCTTGCGTTTTCTCGCGATTTACAAGGCTTTTGTATACTTGCTCTGAGTTCAATGAATTTAAACCGTTAAACTGTTGGCAAAATTGCAAAATGGAGATTGCCCCAGCGCGCGCACTCGTCTATACCCCGCTCCATCAGGCACCATGGCGGAGTGGTGACGCAGCGGATTGCAAATCCGTGTACCCCGGTTCGATTCCGGGTGGTGCCTCCAAAATTTTCATATAAGTTATTGATATTATAGGATAAATTTACACAAAAAATACCTATGACCTAAAATAAGACCTAAAGTATGTTGTTATTTCTTCGTTATCCCACATAATTTTGAAGCCGGCTCAAATGCCACCAATGGAACTGCAAAGGACGGATCAAGATAATTCTATCAAATGAAAATGAGACAGAGGGCTTTCAGGGTGGGTTGGCTTAATGTTAAGGCAATCTGACAATGCGACAATCGGCCAACCTCAATTTATTGACTTTTAAGAAGTTTGCATTATGTTAATATGAGTAATGGGATGGGTTACCGTCCGGCAACAGGCGAGCTTCGGCTTGCCTTTTGTTATTTAGAGAGCGGTATGGAAGATGTCGTACTTTCCATTTTCGCAAGTATCACCATTACAGAAACGTAGCTTGTCTTTAAGAATATTATAGGCCCGCATATCAACCTTTTCTCTATGTCCTGCTTCCTTTAGATAGTGATTTCCGATAGGTCTAGCTGTTAAATCTGCAATCTGCAATCCGGTTGAATTGCTCTTTTTATCCATCAACTCCAAACGAAATTGATCAAAATCATATCTATTATCAAGCCCCAGCAATGCTCCCTGAGTCAATATTTGCTTATATGCTTTGCTCAATTCTAAATCCACATCATGACCACGCTTCTCGAAAACGAAATGCGTTTCCTTCTTCAACTCATCAGGGTCATTATTAGAGAGATAATCGCGCACCTGCCGAAACCCGCGAGATAGACAAATATTATAGGGGTCATGAGCTTGATGCATTGGCGGGACTTTTCGTTTGTCCAGTACGACACAAAAACATACAAACTCAGCTTCTTTCATCAAGTCAGACAACTCGTTCATAAATTCTTCTTTTCGATCACCATGCATTATTTTGATATACTTGTCCGTCGTCATATAAATTGTCTCAGATTTTGGCCTGGACTAAGAGAGACTTT
>CAZNCJ010000084.1:0-9069 GCA_964571595.1 uncultured Caulobacterales bacterium
GTTGCGGTTGGTCTTTCTTGTCCAGAGTGCTAGACCAGCTTATCGCTAAGGGGTTGAAATTTAAGTCTTTTTCTTATATTTTGACCCCAAAAACACATGCAAATCTTTCTAAAACATCAGGAGTTGATCCGGATTTTCGCGCGAATCATGTCGCCGTCTACCGCGTAAACTGACTATATCTGCATATTGCCGATCCGTGAATTGTAAAATATCGACACGGCCCTCCAAGGGTACTGCAGCCTCTATTTTCTTAATAAGCGGTCTAATTTGTGCCTGTCCTGTTGTATGTCGCATATAAACGGAAAACTGACACATGGTAAAACTTTGATCGAGCAAAAAATGACGAAATTGCGTATAGGATCGGCGCTCTTCCTTTGTCGTCGTCGGCAAGTCAAACATAACAAATAACCACATATGCTGATAGGCTGAGAGATAGCTAATAGCCCTCACTTCACCTTTTCCTTTGTTGGATCTGCTAATTCAGACGTAATTTCTAGTGATCGACGCTCCCCAAGACAAACGGATGCAAAACTTTGACAGAGACGATCCATACAGGTCTGCAGGGGGCTGGTGCCATAAGGCCCTTTTAGGTCAAGCGAAAGTGTTTTAACAAGGGCCGCTTTTTTATCACGGTCTAAGTCAAAGTCATTTTTATAATCTTCGGCTAATCTTCGTACAGTCAAGTCAACCCAAGGCCGGAACGGTTCCATAATATCTGAACTTAATCGTAGAGCTTCCCCGCGGCTAATGTGATGAATAGAGAGGCTGGGATGGAGACCACTCGCCAGCAAGCTGCGCGCCGCGCCGGCCCGTAAAATCGTATAGCCATAATTAAGCCAGCCATTTAATCTGACTCCTTCCGTTTTCCGACTGAAGTTTTTATCAACGCTCCTCATCATTCTTGGCCAGTAACGGCGCGCCGCAAAAGCTTCTTGATTATCAGGATCACCCGAACGCACACGTCCCGCGATTTCCAAAAGGTCACGCGCCTCTTCCCCACATGCGATTAAGGCCTGCGATTGTGCATTGATTTTCGCTTTAATTAAGCTTTGCCAGAGACGTTTCTTTTGCGGTTGGGTCAGGCTCGCTTGTGCCTCAATAATATGGCCTTGGGCATGATGCGTATCAACCGGCCATACCATCGCCGATGGAGCTTGATTAGGGCCGCAGAGCAGTACAGGAATTTTCTCGTCTGCGAGGCGGGCGACAAGGTTTGTTGACACACTCGTCCCATATCCGCGAATGATGAGCGCCCCAATATCAGGTAATGCCACACGTCCAATGTCTTCGCTCTTTTTCGATAATTTCACAAACCCCCTGTAAAGCGAAACATGAACGCCATCCGTGGTGATTTCAATGATCCGGTTTTGCATCAACGTTCTCCCAATGACAAAGCTGATGCAAATTATATACCACCTATGATTTATATTTGTGACGTTTCACCTTTCCTGATGGGGAGACCGTGACGCGGACCGCGTTTGCTTTTTGAAGGGGGCCTACCGACATTTGTATCCGTTCAAGCTCTTTGGCATCAATACGTTTTGACGCGTTAGACTCGTAATGCTGTGCCATATTTATAGCCCCTGCCGTAAATTTATAAACCAAAACTATGATGCGTTTACCATTCCAATCAATTTCAAGCATGTCCCCTTTACGTAAACGCATGATGAGCTCTTGCCCTTGACGCCCTAGCAAGCACTGCCACCATTTGAAATTATCCTGCGCCATTTGATAAGCTTGATAAGTCGTAATGACTTCACCAGCCCACTTTCCTTTATCGCCCATCCAAATGTCATAGCAATAATTACTTGACCCTTCATAAGCTTTCATATGTTGTGTCTCTGATCCATTTTTGACGTAAGACCCGTGTTTGATGGTAACAAGACTTGTCTCTTTTTTAGGCATTTGCACACGGATACGTTTCACAGTAGGTGTTTGTGCCTCGGCCGTATCCAGCAGAGCCGTTTTAAAAGCTTTTCCTGATAATCCCTCTGTCGCCGATGCAAACAACCACCGCAAATGTGGATCAATGATTTTTTTAATATCTTTATCACTAAGGTCGCCCACAGCTTTCCGCGTCACAACAATCATCTGCCCTTTTTTATCTATTTCTCCAGTTATGCCGAGCGCTGTGTCCCTATGCATGGCATCCTGAAACCCGTGATCAGGCTTATGCGAGACCACCAGTTTTGACAATCTGTCTTCGGCCTCATTGCGATAGCGCTTTAACGGTTCCGCCATAGCTTGCATAATCTCATAATGCGCAACCTTATCTTCACGCTTGGCTAGATCAGCCGCGCGTTTAATCATGGCTTGGTCGGTGAGCGCTATCACCAGCGCATCGACGGCATGGTGACGATGATCTGTGCGATCTTTACGATTGCCCCCCGTCAGGCCGGTAAGATTATTCAATCCTGCAAAATGACGAAGGTCAGATGTCAGACGCCCCGGCACGACCCAGACTTGGCGCGATTGGCCCTTTTGACCTTGCCCGCCATAAAGGGCTTCGACATATTTTTTGCCCAATCGCGCAATATAGCGCGTATCATTGAGATGTCGGGCAAGGAAATCACCTCCGCCGCGTTCTTTCCATTTTTGCATTGCATCCGGATCAAAACGCCAACGTTTATTATCCGGCAAGTCGCGGGCATATTGGGCGATCATCTCCCAATCGTAACCATCTGAGCTATCACCAAAAGCTTCATAGGGACTGCGATTTTTCTTTTCGCGATTGGCGCGCCGCACAGACAAGACTTTATTAGCAATGCTGTCATCCAATGTCCGCGACAAAGGCAGTATATGTTCAACCTCGACATTATCCGTGAAGAGGTTGGTTTTGTTGATCGTCTCACCTGTAAAAACACAAACAACCACTCCACCAAAGGCTTTTTCAGCCTCTTCATAAAGGCGGAGTTTGAGCCGATTATTATAATTATCCGGCAAACCCATTGTCTCAAGCTCTGCGCGTCTTTCATCATTGGCGTCCTGATTTTTCTTTTGCCGGCTTTCAAGCTCTCTTAGGCCACGATCAGAGAGCGGCAAATCCCGCGCGAGTTCCAAAACAATCTGTGTCGGCTTGCCGTAGCGTTTGATCAGGTCATTTATCAGCTTGCCGATTTCATTGAGCGCCACATGAACGGTGGGATTGGCGATTTTACCATATTTTTCTTCCGTGTTTTTAGGATCATCTTTCTCAAAGGCTGTATGACGATCTAAAATCTCCCCATAATAAGGTAGGCTGTGATCATGAATTTCACCATCACCAAGGTCACTATTCTTAAATTCTTCTTCCTTTGCCTGATCATATCTCAGGCCCGCTTCTAAATGTGGCATCAGACGATCAAGAGCCGCCTTAGACAATTTTCCGTGCCCATCATTAAGGTGGGTGGTGTCAAAAACCGCGCGGGCATGATCCTCAGACAGACCAAACGTCTCTGCTGCATAAGAGCCAAAACCTTGGATGGCTTCCCCGTCACGCGCCCAATCATCAAATTGTTCACTCTCAATCAGATAAGATATTAAATCATCCTGCTGTGTGCGCGACAGATCAAACCATGCCGGTCCATAAGCGTCTTTTTGCATCATCGTCGCGGCTGTCAAATCACCGACCAAATGATCGCGTTTCGCGGTTTCGTGACTGAATATTTGCGATTCAGGTAAACTCATTACTTTCCGGATTTTCTTGAACGTTCGTTTGGCCATTTTAGATGAGGGCCGCATAAGATAGTCGATCAGTTTTTCACGTTCATCAGGACTAAGCGCGCGCTGCGCTTCACCCGTCGCCCCGACACGTAAATTATTCACTTCTTGCAATATACGTGCATATTGCGCCGTTGGCAGGGCTTTGGGGGCCCGCGGTTCTTCGGGTAGGAAGGTACATTTGCCTGACTTTTGCGGCTTTAACGGACGTTGATGCGAGAGGATATGATAGAGGTGGGCTTTAGCGTCATCCGTCATGATTTGCGGGTGATGGGTGGATTGGGCCGCCCATATCAATTCAAACTCGCCCAAGATCATGTCGCGCTGCGGATAAAAATCATAGGTCAATTTCGCACCCTCACCGGAGGATCGCACCCGCGACAGACGTTGCGTCTGTCTTTGGCCTTTGGGCAGTTTTGCATTGTCTTGCTCACGCTCTAAGCGGCGTTTGCCAAAAAGTTCGCCTAAAGTCCGTACCTTAGCGACAGCCATCATTTGCTGGGCCTGCTCAATCCCGTCTTTTAATTTTCCGCCATCCTTACTGTCTGTTTTCCGGTTAGATTGAAAACCACGCCGTTGTTGCAAATGAAACAAAGCGCGCCCGATTTGATAAGGCGTTAAGCGCTCATCTAACGCCCGCATGCGCAATATCCACGGATCATCCCGCTCCAATGCTTTGCACTGCCCCTTATCACCGGGCATCAACCCATATTTGACGAGGGCGCGCAGCATAAAGTCGCGCCGCATGATCTTACGATCACGATTACGTCGCATGGAACGGGGGCCGCGGCGCTGTGCGGCATTAGAGGATCTATCCTTCGGATGCCGTGCATCGGAAAAGATTCGTACAAACATATGTACAAGTCGGCTAGGTACCAGACAACCATTCACGTCTTCAAGCTCAACGAGCGCTCCACCTATGGAGTTTGTCCCAACATCTAACCCTAAACGATATTTCATAATCTTCCCCACTTACTGATACTTATGTCTATAGTGAAGTGTCTCGGCGTTGGAGAGGCCTCTCCATTCACTTCACTACACATCTTTGGGCTCTATTCCATCACATGGCAGATATGAAACGGTTGCACAACCACTGAGAGTATTCTATCAAATATAGAGGTCTGGCCGACTTCCAAAAGATGCTGACATGACTATTTATTTCATAATTTACTATTGCTGTCAATTCCCTAGACAACATGATTTATTTATTCTATTGTTGAATTAGACAATTATTGGATATCGTTTCCGTAGTGTTGTCTAGTTACGGCTGGTCTTTCTTGTCCAGAGTGCTAAAATTTAAAATAAACCAATAATTGCTTTTACATGAAATACATGATATTGGTATGTCAACGGTTTTCTAGCACTCTGGACAAGTGGGACTTTCCGTTAACAAGAACATTTAGTTCACAAAATGCGAAGGCGAGCTCCGGCTCGCCTTTATTTTTATTATTTCAACTATGTCCCCTTTACCTCCACAGTTAGCATCACAAGGTTCAATGAATTCCACCCTTACATTAGATGAAAGGACAACCCGCATAGCTATAGCCTTTCTTCATCATCTTCAAAACGTACCGGATTCCTGCCTTTGATCACCAAGTGACCTAACTTGTCTATTCGTATTTTCATCTGTTGATTTACGAATGTAGAGAAAAATATCTTTTATTCGAGGCCGGTCTTCATATGGGTGCATGTAGTTCCATGATACCAGTCCGACATAAAATGAATCAAATTTCAGACGGGCTTTCGAAAATCTCGATTAGGTCATAAATCATGGAAGCAAAATCCTGACAGTCGGTTATATGGCCTAGATTGCCAAATTCAGCCGTCTCGACATAACCATCCATATTGATGATGAATTCGTGACCATGAATACAAACCGTTCTTGTTAATGCTTGTGTATGAATTTTCTTCTGGGGTTTAATGTTTTTCATGCCCTAGAAATAGGTGGATTAAACTCTAGGAAAACCTTGACCCTAATTGAAATTTAATATTTCAAAAATTGTACTAGTGAAATTACAATTAATACCTTTGTCATATTTACTGTAATGCTTGCCTCTGTTTAAGTTTTTCAGCCGTCTCTCTTCTAATTTGCTGAATATTTTCATCAAGTTTACGTTTGTCTATGTTCGCATTTGATTGACTTTCGATAATATTCAAACAACTTTCTAACCTTGGATCATCAAAATATTCTACATTGCGTATCACCCCCATGCAGGTGAAAACTATTTCTGATTGATCGCTAAAAGCGGCTTTAGTGATTTCACTGACCGCATCGGCAACAGTACTTATACGGCTTTCAGAATGTGGGTCACTTCCTTGATCACCATTACCAGTACCGGTTGATGATACTGAATGCATAGTCGTGGCTATTTGCTTGATAAGTTCAATAGTGACATCAAGTTTTTCTTTTGCTGCATCACGCGCAGAAATTTTAGAAGCCAGCTCGGATTCAGCATTGTTCATAGTTGATTTAGCACCTTGGCATTGTGTTTTTGAAAGTTCTAACTCACTAGCTTCCATGACGGCATCTGCTTGAGTGTCTGATACATCTTGATTGGGTTCGACTGTATTTGTTTCTGACTTTTCAACTTTTTCAACAGTGCCATCTGGAGTCGTTACTGTCTCAGTCGTTTCAGTTTCTTGCATTTCTATCACTTCTGGCGTCATCGTTTCAGGCGCAGGTGTGTTTAAAATTGTTTCACAATTTCCATTGTTTAAGTTTTCAAAATTTGATTTCGCAGCATTAAAAGTGGACTGCGCTTCATCGACTTCTGTCTGTTTTCGGTTTAAGTCTTCGGTCTCCCGCGTTTGCTGCGCAATTAGCTCAGCATTGGCCGTCACTAAAGTTGCTTGTGCTTGCGTCGTTAAAATTGTTGGTTTACGTTTTACGACACCGGTCAACTGCTCTATAGCCAAAATGGCCACCATAGCTCTTTGATCGCGCGCGGCTTGAATCTGTAAAGTATCAGAAGTTATTGCCCCACTTAAATAGCGCTCGCATGTACGGTACATTGATTCACGAATAAGGTTAATTGTTTGTGTGCGTTCTATAGTTGACCCGTTTTCTGAAACTCCTAAAGTAAAACTACCGCTAGCATTAGTTTGCCCAGGCGTGCCACTCGCAGCTCCGGGATTGGAGGCTACATTGCCTTCAGCTGTTGCAGCCAAAGCATAGATTGAAAATACGTCAGGAGCTGGCTCTGCGCAAACACGGTAGACAGGGTGTGTTTCAAATTCTGCTATTAAGCTGGCCGTTTGCTCTTCGGTTAAATCTTTAAAGCTTGGTATTGTATTTTTGACAGCAAAAATCGCACGTTGTTTTGCGTCAACAAGTTCGGTCTGTCCATTTGGTCTTAATGTATTTAATCTATGTATTGAGTTAAAATTGGCACAGCCGACTAATAACAATGAACATGTACTGAGCATGGTTGTTTTAATAAGAAAGTTCATAAACTCGCCCCAGTTTAATTTCTGATTGAAGGTTTATATACTCGTAAAAATCAATGGGCGTGACAGCAATCACGCTAACATTAATTAAAACCGAAATTTACAAAGACGTTCGTTAATACTCATGCGCTCGCATGATCGTCATGACACCGCGGGTCTTGTTTGAATCAGTTGGGTCTTCTGAGGCGAATTGATAGCTTGTATCGTAAGCGTCGATTTTGAAGAAAAACCGTTGACCTTCAATATCTACCGATCCGAAATCATGTTCGCGGTATGGGTCATTTCCGTCTTCAAAATCATTAAATTCTTTGATGGCAATAAGAACTCGCGCTCGCATATCATGACTGAGATTAGTTACACCGGGGGTGGCAAAGACCTCACCGCCTAAACGTGCGTTCTGTCAAGGCGAAATGAGTGACGCTTTTAATAAAAGCAAGTATGATAATGACGTCTTAAACAAAACAGATGTCAGAAGGAATTACCGAGCTTTATCACGCAATCGCCAAGGCCAACGGGTTTGAAGTTTATACCACTTACAAAGAACCACAGGCGGCAAAATTATTAAGCCTAAGCTTATCGACACTTAGCCGTATTCGTAGTCGTGGTGAGATTGGTTTTATCCAAAAAAGCGAGCGACGTATTGATTATTTCGGGTTTCATTTGGTTCAATATTTACTTGCTCAACAAAGATGCCCAGATACGCCACCGCAGAAAGACCTTTCCAATTTGGAGACTATTAGCTCAGCCAGCGAAAGAACGGGTCAAGCACATGGTTCCGCACATGGTTTGATCCCAAGACACGACAAACGAAGCGCGTCAGCCTTGGCTCGGCAGACTATGACGAATGTAAGAAGCTCCTAGAAGAGTGGTATTTCTTGCATCGCAAACAAAGGGATCCATCGCCAGAGGATGTTACTATCGCTCAACTTTTGGCAAAATATTGGAATGAACACGGTTGCAATATGCGGTCTAAATCCCAAGTCAAAGCCGGAATAAATCACTGGCTGGAGTTTTACGAAGATCGCAAAGTCAGTGACCTTCGCGATGTTTACTTACAGGAGCAGTTCCATAAGTTCCTATTTAACAAGAACATGCGAGGAGAATCAGTCAGCCGTGTGATCACAGTTGGCCGTGCCGCCTTGAACCGAGCCTATAAGCGGGGGGAATTATCGCATACCCCTTTTATCCATGATTTGCCAAAAGTGCAGAAGCAAGATTGGAGCCACGCGGGCGGCCTATGAGCCGTGACGAAATCGGAATGCTGTTTAATGCTACCCCGTCAGACACTATGCGAATGTACATTATCTGGTTGTTGGCAACGGGGGCGCGCCGAGAAGCCTTGCTCGATCTTACCCTTGATCGGTGCAACATCGAAGATCGTTTGATCCAGCTTAATCCGCCTGGGCGGCAACAAACGAAAAAGTATCGTCCGACCATCCGTATGCCAGAAGTGATTGTGCCTTTAATAAAACGTCTGAAAAAAACCTATCCCGGCACGACCCACGTTATCGGGCTAAAACAAACTCCACTTCTCAGTCCTCATGAGTCATGGAATTACGCCCGCAAAAAAGCCGGGTTGGATAAGCAGGTCAATTCTTACAGCTTGCGCCACACCATCAGCCGTGAACTGTCTCGACGGCAGGTTTCTATGTATGAAATCAAATCTCATTTGGGCCACAAACCGCAGGATTTGGACATTACATCAGTCTATGCACCCTACAATCCGACCTATTTGAAGGCCGCCGCAGAAGGGGTTGATGCCTATTTTGACGATCTGCGTGCCGTTTGCGTGCAGATTTCAGAGTTTTTGGATAATTTTCCAACGCCAAAGCATTTAGAGAAAATGCAAAAAACCTAGTTATATCAATAGGTTCTGGCGGAGACGAAGGGATTCGAACCCTCGATGGGCTTATGACCCATACT
>CAZNCJ010000085.1:0-4909 GCA_964571595.1 uncultured Caulobacterales bacterium
TTGCGACGACCAATTGAAACCGCACCTAAAATAAGCCGCTCGAAATTTCTGCTTTAGTAAAGAATATGGATTTCTGGTTCTCCCCCAAAGCGGGAATTAGAGTCTTAGCTAAATGCATATTTATTTATTAATCTTCCAACCATTTTAGTTTGGCTAGAGGATATCCTAGATACCACTTTGCGCGTTCGAGGATGATACGGGTTTTGACGACTTTAATGCCTAAGTCATCCCGACCACTAATGTCATCAATCAATGTATTTAGGGCTTGCGTGTTGGAGCAACAGGTAAATGAAATATAATCAAAATCTCCAGTTATGCGTAGGCAATCCATAAATTCTGGAATTTGTTCAATAGCATCCTCAAACTTTTTCCGAGATTTTGGATTGTTATTTTCTAGCCTAAATTCAACATAGGCCAGGGCATTCTCAACGATGTTGTCGAGATTTAGGTCAGCTGTAAACGTTACAAAGTACCCCGCTTCTTTGAGGGCTTTAACACGTTGAAAACAGGCACTTGGCGAGAGACCAACACGGTCGGCCAATTCCTGATTGGAAATGTCGGATTGTAGATGCGTGATTGAAATAATTTTTTTGTTTATGTCATCAAGTTTGATGTTTTTACTCTTGGTACTCATGCATTGAGTAAATCTTCTTTTTTGCCCTACGGCAAGAACGAAATTTTGGAGCAAAATATAAGGTGCATTCAGTAACATATTTGCTAGGACTTGAGTTAAATTAAGCCTGAGGATTTTAAATGGAAGACGGCAGCGAATTTTCGGCAGTACCAATACGCGAGGATCAACTTGTGGCTTGGCCACGTGTGGCGGCTATATCTGCTATGGTCGGGTTTTCACTACCTACCTTTTTGACGGGTTTAGAAATTTTCGCTGGGCTTTCTCCTGCAAATGCTATGTGGGCGCTGTTTTGGGGCTCATTACTTGTTGTATTAGTTGGAGCTGTGATGGGGTTTATCGGGGCAGCTGATCGCATGAGTTCTTATCTATTGGTGAGAGTTGCCTTTGGGGATAAAGGCGCTGCGATTGTCAATATAGCCTTCGCTACTTCTCTCATGGGGTGGTTCGGCTTGAACATTAATTTATTCATGGATACGGTTGGCCGTTTGGCTCAAGAATTATGGGGATTAAACCTTCCTGTTATCCTTCTCGCCATAATTGCGAGTAGCTGCATGACTCTGACGACACTTATTGGCTTTAAAGCTATAAACTGGCTCTCGACTTTACTGATCCCCATACTTGTCTTGGTTACTGTATTATTTGCTAAATCAGCGTTTTCTACTCACTCGTGGTTAGACTTTATGTCTATGGACCCCCCACTCAGAGCCGTAGGCGATAATGCAATTTCCATAGGTGATGGTATTTCGTGGATTGTAGGTGCCGTAATTATTGGCGCTATTATCTTACCCGATATTACGCGGTTTATACGGTCCAAATCCGGCGCGGTTTATACAGCCATAATTACTTATTTAATTGTTGGTATTTTAGTTTATGCCGCTGCAGGCTTAGCAGGAGCGAGTTCGGGTGTCTTTGACGGGTATTTTGATGCCAAAGGTGTTACTCGAACGGATGTGATCTTAAAGCTTATGCTCGATGTTAATCTGGGGATCGGTGCGTTTATAATCATCATAGCCAGCAGTTGGGTTTTAAATTCGCTTAATCTCTACAGTACGGTTCTAAGTACCAAAGCGACCTTTCCTAAACTCAATACGAAATGGCTAACAATTATATTAGGAGCCGTTGGCGTTATTACGGCGTTGATGAATATCCTTGGAGCCTTTGAAACATTTCTTTGGTATCTCTCAATTATTTTCATTCCAGTGGCGGGTGTTCTGATGGTAGACCGTCTTTTATTGCGGCCATCAGTTTATAATCTTGAAACCTTGACCGATAATAATCGTTTGAATCTTACAGCTTTCTTAGCTTGGGCTATTGGAGCAGTTTTTGCGATCTTAGCTGATAGAGGTATAATACCCACACTTACGACAATAGGGGCCATGGATGCACTTATTCTAAGCGCAGTGCTTTATTTTATTCTCTCTAAAATATTTAATAAGAAGCCAGCGTGAGAATTGGTATTGATGTTGGCGGCACGCATACGGATGCCGTTATTCTGGACGGTGACAGGGTTGTGTCTGCGGTTAAGGCCCTAACCTCTGCTGATGTGGTTAGCGGCATAACGGACGCCCTTGATACGCTCTTAAAAGATGGCGGGGTCCATCAAGATAAAATCACTACCGTGATGATTGGAACAACGCAATTTACCAATGCGATTGTACAACGTAGGGAGCTTTCTCCAGTTGCCGTTATTCGCATAGGACTGCCTTCGGGACGAGGCATGCCGCCTATGGTGGATTGGCCAGATGATATTAAGCAGGCGATGGGAAGTAATGTTTACTTGCTGCATGGCGGTTATCTTTATGATGGCTATCCGGTGGCAGATATCCGGGATTCAGAAGTTGACGCCTTAATCCAAGACCTCATCAAAAAAGGTATTAAAAATATCGCCATAAGCTCTGTTTTTTCGCCGATGAATGCAGAGCCTGAAATAATCGTCGGCCAGAAGGTCAAAGCCGTAATTCCAGATGCTCGCATCACCTTGTCGCATAGTTTTGGTCGCTTAGGCCTGATGGAACGTGAAAATGCAGCCATTATGAATACTACGCTTTTGCCCTTTGCCAATAAGGTCGTGAGTTCATTTTTAGACGCGCTGTCAAATCGTGGTCTTACGTGCCCAGCATATATTAGTCAGAATGATGGGACCTTAATGAGCGCAGAGTTTGTTCAGGCTTATCCAGCTCTTACCTTTGCATCTGGGCCAACAAATTCTCTGCGCGGGGCTTACAAGCTAACAGGATTAAAAGAGGCTATTGTTGTCGATATTGGCGGCACAACATCTGATATTGGTGTTCTGCAAGGTGGCTTTACACGAGAGTCCAATGTTGTGATTGAAGTCGGAGGTGTGCGTACAAATTTTCGTATGCCAGACATTATGGCTATTGGTCTTGGCGGAGGCAGTCTGGTCTTGGAAGAAGGCAAAACCGTTGGGCCCCTCTCCGTCGGCCATAAGCTTGTCACAGATGGATTGGTCTTTGGCGGACAGACAGTAACAGCAACGGATATTTTAGTCGCTGGCGGCGGCGCAGATATCGGGGATAAATCAAAAGCCGCTCATATCCCAAAAGAGACTGTCAAAGCCGCGACAAAAACCATTCATGAATTGCTCGATAAAAATATTGAGATGATGAAACCCGGCGGCAAAGAGATGCCTGTGATTTTGGTTGGCGGTGGTGCCATTTTGGTTACGGAAGGGCTTAAGGCCGCTTCGAAACTTTACCGTCCAGACAATGCAGGTGTGGCTAACGCTATTGGGGCGGCAATTGCGCAGATTGGGGCCGAGTCAGAGAGGATGATATCTTACCGTCAGACACCGCGCGAAGAAGCCCTACAAGCGGTGACTCACGCTGCAACTGAACGAGCCGTGAAGGCGGGCGCGGATGCTTCTACGGTTAAAGCTGTCGATATCGAAGAAACCGCCATTCCCTATATGGATGAAGGGGCCACGCGTTTGCGAGTAAAGGTTATTGGCGATCTTGCCATGGGGTACGGCTCATGAAATCAATTGGCCTAGAACATCTTAATGACCTAGCGCTTGGCTCAGTGTTTCTTGCGACAGGCGGCGGCGGGGATCCGCATGTACCAAAACTTATCGCCCGCGAAGCCCTTAAAAAATACGGTCCAGTCAGGGTAGTGCAGCCCGAGGACTTAGCGGATGATGCTTTTGTAGGGACAATTGGGAGCGTGGGCGCTCCAACAGTTAGCCTAGAGCTTTTACCCTCCCTTGATGACGCCGCCCGCACCTTAGACGCTTTTGAAAAATATGTGGGGCGCTCAATCGACGCGGTGGCCTCTTTTGAAATTGGTGGCGGTAATTCGCTTATTCCTCTTGTCGCTGCAGCTGGGAAAGGCATTCCTGTAATTGACGGCGATGGTATGGGACGAGCTTTGCCTGAAGCACAAATGATGTCCTACGCAATTGCAGGGGTTAAACCTACGCCAGCTGTGGCTTATGATTACGCCGGCAATACGGCCACCTTTGAAGTTGCAACATCAGATGTTTATGAGCGTCATATCCGAAGTTTTTCAATGGCGGCAGGCGGCATGATCACGGCGGCAGAGCATCCCATGACAGGGGCAGAGCTAAAGCGCTCCGTCATTCCGAAAACGCTGAGTTTCTCAGTTAGGCTTGGTCAAGTTTTACGCGAAAATCGTGGTCAGGCAGATATGCTTTTGAAACCCCTTCAAGAGGTTTTTGCGACATCCATTTACGGAGAGTGCCGCCTCATTTTCACGGGTAAAGTCATTGATAAAGCCACACGCATCATTGGAGGATATGATGTTGGCGAAGCGACTATCGAAGCTTTTGATGGGGCCGGGGATAATCTAACCGTGAATATCAAGAACGAATATTTGCTGGCACGTTTAGGCGGTAAAGTTGCTGCTAGTGTCCCTGACCTTATAACCATAGTCGATTATGAGACGGGAACGCCGATCAATGCGGAACGCCTAAGATACGGTCAGCGTGTGTCCGTTTTTGCAACGGGATGTCCTGAGTTTTACCGCTCAGATGACGCTCTGAAGGTTGTTGCGCCGCGCTGTTTCGGGTTTGATATCGACTATGTGCCTTTGGAGGATATTCTAATGGATTAATTCTTATAATTTCTGATTTATTTGGGTGTACCTTATTTCGCTATGACGAGGTGATTGCTCATATGAACAGTGATATAATAGACACACTTACTGACTAAAACTTGGTCATTCATCTTTTTTTTTATAACAATGGCGAGGGAAATATTGCACCCGCTGCAATTATTGATTACCAAAATGCAATATATA
>CAZNCJ010000085.1:5009-9051 GCA_964571595.1 uncultured Caulobacterales bacterium
AATGCAATATATACAGTTCGAAGGGTATAAAATGACATTCTCACCATTAAGGTTAAAAACACGGCTGATCGCATCGACCAGTCTTTTCTCAATGGCTATAACAGCCCTATCCGTCACAGCTACCGCGCAAAATGCCGGAGAAGATGAAATTATCGTTACAGGCTCGCGGATTGCGGTTGACTCCGCTCTAACAGCGCCAAGTCCGGTACAAACAGTCACATTGGATGCATTCAAGAATTCCGGTGACATCGAAATTGCGTCAAGCCTACGCAACATCCCAGCTTTGCAAGGTTCTGATCCAGCTTCACTTGATTCTGCAGCGGGTTTAGCAGCAACTGGCACCAGCACACTTAATTTGCGTGATCTTGGCACTGATCGTACATTGGTTCTTCAAGACGGTCGTCGTCATGTACCCGGAATAGAAGGGACTGCGACTGTTGATGTCGGTTCAATTCCTCAAGCTTTGATCAAACGGGTGGAGGTCCTCACAGGTGGTGCCTCTTCAATTTATGGTGCAGATGCTGTCTCGGGTGTTGTCAACTTTATTACGCGAGATGGTCGTGACTTTGACGGAATAGAATATCGGTTTCAAGGTGGTATAAGTGACGAGGGTGATGCCGAGGACTTTTTGGGATCTATTGCGGCAGGAAGTGAATTCGCGGAAGGCAAAGGGAGCGGCGTTTTAGCCTTTGAATTTAACCATGCGACTTCAATTGTAAACGCTGACCGTCCTGGTTTCGCAGGCCCTGGTTTTTCCAGCCTGAACAATAGTAATCCCTTTGCAAACGGTATATTGGGCCTTGATCCTAATGCCGAGCAGGCCTTCTTTCCAAACCGGACACTCCCGGTTTCGAGTGCAGGGTCAACTATTGCTCTCGACCCGACCCCATTCGCCTTTCCATTTGGGGCTCTTCTGGCCTCTTTTGATGGAGATGGTAACTTTAATCCAGCAACGGACTCGGTTCCATTGATAGCGGGCACAAATATTCCGACTTTGCAGGTCATAGATCCTGTTACAGGTGAAGTGAGAGCTTTTAATCCCGGTATTGCCACTGGAGCTTTCAATGCTATTGGCGGGGACGGAATTGCGATCGCCGAGACGGCTCCCGACCTGACTCTTATCCCTGAAAATACGCGTTTCGTTGCCTCAGCAGCGGTAGATTATGAACTCCATAATAACATCACATTTTTTGCAGATGCTAAACTAGCTTATAATGAGTCTAGTGCCGTGGCTGGAATTCCATTTTCTGATGATGTCCCAATAGCGCTGGATAACCCGTTTTTGCCGCAAACTATTCTTGATCAAATTCAAATTGTAGATGCGCTCGACCCAGATTCAACACCCAGTATTTTTGTCGCCCGGGATAATCTTGGGTCTGATATTGATGGGGGAACGTCCGCTGAGCGTACCACAATACGGGCCTCAGGCGGTTTTCGTGGCACGATACCTGGCGTTGATTTCGATTACGAAGCTTCATATTCATGGGGTAGAACCGATGCGGATATTGTTGGCAGAAATGCACGTCTAAATGATCGGTATTTTACCGCGCTTGATGCGGTTGGTTTAACTGCAGCGGATATTGCAGCTGGTGGCTTTGGTTCCCTGAACGCTATTCGTGGCGGGCAAGATATCGTCATTGATGCTGGTTCAGCCCAAGTTGGTGATATTGTCTGTCGATCAGAATTAACAGAAGTACCATCTCCAGCGGCGCTCTTTGTTGGCGGGCCTCCATTATTTGCTGATGGCACAGTAATTAACGGAACTGACGTGAGCTCTTTGACACGCCCTGTTACATTTCAAATTGGCGATGGCCAATGCGCACCTATAAATATTTTAGGGGCTAACTCCATTCAGGGCGCGGGAGCAGAATTCGCATTTGTTGATCTCGAAGACGATACCGTGATCACGCAACAACAGATTTTGGCAACCGTTTCAGGCGATTCATCCAGCTTTTTCGAACTACCTGCGGGCCCCATCGGTTTTGCGGTTGGTTTCGAATGGCGCGAAGATAACTCTCAATTTACGCCTGACAGTTTTCGCTCTATTGAAGGGCTTGTCGTGGGCAATGCGTCTACAATAGTATCGGAATCGCCGACAGATGGACAAGGCATTACAGTCACTGAAGGCTTTGGTGAAATAAGAATACCGCTCCTGAAGGACCAGCCCTTTGCCCAATATCTGGAAGTGACAGGCGCAGGCCGTATTTCTGATTATAATACAATTGGCGGTACCGAAACTTACTCATTTGGTGGACGCTATCAACCGGTAGATTGGCTGACTCTGCGCGGTACGTACTCACGTGCCATCCGAGCACCGAATATAGGAGAGCTTTTCGGACCGCAAGTAGCAGCACTTATCGCCGTGGATGCGGATCCTTGTGATGATGGTAATATCAATAACGGTAGTGCCAACCGTGCGCAAAACTGTCTTGAATTTGTGGCCGCTGGTTTTGATTCTTCCGACTTCTTGACGGCTTTTGTAACGGGAACGTCGGGAGGAAATCCTAACCTCATCGAAGAAACATCAGACAGTTTCACGATTGGCGGTATATTCCAGCCTAGCGGAATTTTAAATGGATGGCTTGATAACCTTACAGTTGTTGTCGATTATTATGACATCGAAATAGAGGATGCTGTTGGAAGTCTAACAGGGGCTGCAATTGCAGGAGCATGTGTTGACTTGCCATCAACAAATAATCAGTTCTGCGATTCTATTCAGCGAAATTCAAACAATGGCGGGGCCATTTCCGGTTTTACATCAGGCAATATCAACCTTTCCTCTCTACAGGCTCGAGGTATCGACTTTGATGTTCGATACGACTTCGATCTACCATCAAGCGACGGCAAAGATTGGGGATCTATACAGACATCACTTGTGGGGACACGCTTTATTGAACGTTTCACCGAAAGTGATCCTATTATTGGTGAAACTATTGCAGCCGAAACAGACCCAGTTCAGCAAGAGCTTTTGATAACCGACCAAGCAACTGTCAGTGATCTTCTTGGCGTAATTGGTACACCTGAGTGGATTTTCAATCTCGGTGTCAATTGGGAATATGGTAAGTGGGATATTGGTTGGACTGGCCGTTTCGAAGACTCTGCCTCACAATTCTCAAATGCGGCTCAGACAGATGTTGAAATCGTAAACGGTTCTGTTGTCGTATCAGAGAATGTCGGCCTCGCTGATCCGTCGCAGCTCTTTACAGGTAGCAGCCTTGAGATGGATGTAAGTGTGAATTATGAGGTCTCCGAAAACCTCGGCCTTTATGGTGGGATTAGTAATATAACGGACAAAGAACCATTCCTTGGAAACCTTATTCGACCAGTTGGACCAAGAGGACGTTTCTTCTTTGCAGGCATTCAAGGTAAATTTTAAGTAAATGAATTCGATAATGTCTCTAACTCGTTGTTTTAATTTTTATAATTGACGCTTTGAGTTAGAGTTTTATTGAGGCGCAAATTGCCTTTCTTTAACCTTTATTCATTCCTTATATTAAAGTAACTACTGGAGAAGGCTGAGCTCATTGCCTATAAGCAACTAATGTAAGCGATTTTGGCGCACACTTTAGATTCGTTTTGAGTCGACAGATATTAAATAGTTTATGGAAAGCGGGGTTTTGACCCCGTTTTTTTATTTCTAATGACCGTTAAAGGGATGAAGTTCCGATTGTCGAGCGGCTTAAAATCGCCTGCGGTTTCAATCGGTCATCGCAACACATTGGCCGAACCGCTCGGCCGGTGTTTCATATTCGAGGGTCATTCGAGGCCGCTCGTTGAGGGATCTTGCTACCGCATTTAACTTGGCTTGGCTATGGACGGATAGGTCCGTGCCTTTGGGGAAGTATTGTCTAAGCAGTCGGTTGGTGTTTTCATTGGTTCCGCGTTGCCATGGGCTTTGCGGATCACAGAAAAAGACCTTCACACCAGTTGCCACTGTAAAGTCTTGATGGTTGGCCAGTTCCTTACCTCTGTCCCATGTCAGGGATTTATAGAGTTCCGTCGGCAGTTTCTTAGAATGTTTGATGAGCGCATTTACGACCGT
>CAZNCJ010000086.1:0-8953 GCA_964571595.1 uncultured Caulobacterales bacterium
TTGACGAGTTTAAACACGCCTAGAGCGCGGGGATGACAACATCCACATTCGGAGCATAAGGACACGGTGCCGTCTTGGTCTTAATGCCTTTCATGTCCCAGAACATTTCTGAAAACTCATTACAAAGTGCAACAAGCTTTTCGCCATCTTCGCGGTGGAGGTCCTGCTTACAGGCGGAACCCACGACCATGATAGAATGGGCGAGCGAATGTGCATTAGGATGCTTTTTGAGCTTATCGCCTTTCATGAAATCGCCCCAAATGACGCGGACTTCATGCTTGGTTAGCTCGGCCTGTTTTTCTTTCTCGGCCGTATTACGGGCCACCTGCATGGCAAAGCCTGTTTCTGAGAGGCCTTTGTCTTTCAGGCTGAGCAGAATGTCGATCTGGCGAAGCGTCGAGACAGCATGATACATGACTGTACGGGCATCATAAATACCGCAAGGGATATCACAATGGGCCTGTGCGGTGTCCATCTGGCTATCAGTTTTTGATAAGAGTGTGTGTAACATGTTTGCTCTCCTATGTGCGCTTGCGGTGAAATTTTGCAACAAGGCCTAATCCGACCAGACCGGCTATAACGGCAAAGAGACTATGGCTCGGACTCGTGAGCCAATGCCCAATGGCTGTAACAAAGTTAAACCCGTGATCGCCATTATGTGCGAAGGCGGGGGCCGCCAAGGAGGCGACTATCAAGCCGCCGATAATTCTTGTAGTTTTCATCATACGTCCTTTGTTAAAAGTGAAGACTGGTATGAGTTTACGTCGATAAAGTTTTGACCGCAAGCGGGGCAAGCCCTAAAGACGGGGATAGAGTAAAGAGAGTCCATATCACCACCTAATGTTGCCTTCATCTGTCATAACCAGTCTTAAAAAGGTCGATCCTGATCGCTTCCGCGCCGCGCTATTTGCGCAAAGTGACCAGCGCGAGCGTTTAAATCTGCTTTATGCCTTTCATTACGAGCTGGCCAAAGTGCCAGAGCTTGTCTCTGAGCCTATGATCGGGGCGATACGCTATCAGTGGTGGCGAGACGCGGTAGACGAAATTTATAGCGGTAAGCAAGTGCGCGCACATGAAATTTCCCCGCCCTTATCGGAGATGCTAGGCGAGGCGGAGATACCCCGTTTCTGGGTGGATAGGCTGATAGATGGTCGGGCGCGTGATATTGACCCCAGACCATTTGAGACTATGGAAGAGGCGCGCCAATATTGCCGGCAGACTTCGGGCGTCTTATTACAAATCGCGGTTAAGTTAGCGGGCGGGGAGCCGGATGAGGCGTGCGAAAAATTGGGTGAGGCGTGGGGGCTCACGGGTCTTGCGCGCGCTTGGGGTTATTATCACAACAGCATGTTAAGCCAGCTCGACTATGGGGATATATGTAAGCTGGCAGCCAAGACCCATAAAGAGGCTAAAACCGAGCTGGGTAAAATCCCGGCCCAGACAATGCCGGCTCTGGCCTATACGGCTCTTGTGCCGAAATATTTGACGCGTCTGAGTGATAGTCGCCATGACCCGCTTACCCAGCTTGTGTCCTATACGCCCTTGTTAAAACAATTCCGACTTATGGGCGCGGTCATGAGGGGGCGGGTCTAAATTTAGCGCCTATAGCCTTCGGGCGGTCAATATGGGTGTGTTTTCACTCAACTCTAGATGAAATAATTTATTTGCACCGACAATGATTTGCGGGTTTAATAAAACCCGACAATAATAATCAGGATCTAGGTGTCTATAATAATTATAATTTGAGCCGGGTTCGTCATAAAAGGGAAAAGACTATGTCATCAGAAGATACATCATGTTGCGCCGGTCCGGGATATGCCTCTCCTCAAGAAGCGATAAAAGCCCCGCGAGAAAAAGTCGTTTATACCATCTGTATTTATACCGGCACTGGCATTGAAAAACCGGACTATCTGGCGACTATTGATGTGGATGAGGACAGCCCCACATTCGGCGAGGTGATCTCTCGAACCGAAGTCCCCGTGCTGGGGGATGAGTTACATCATATGGGCTGGAATGCCTGCTCGTCCTGCCATACGGATAGTTCAATGTCGCGTAAATATCTGATTGTGCCGGGTGTGCGTACATCGAACTTCTATATTATCGACACAGCAACAGATCCGCGAAACCCAACCCTGTTTAAGACAATAGACGGCGAGGAGATCAAGAAAAAAACAAATCTTTCTGCACCGCATACTGTTCACTGTCTTGGCTCTGAGATTATCGTCTCAATGCTCGGGGATGCAGACGGGAATGCACCGGGTGGGTTCTTACATCTTGATAAGGATTTCAATATTGTGGGACGCTGGGAAAAAGACATTACCGGCATGAAATATAATTACGATTTCTGGTATCAGCCGCGCCATAATATGATGGTCTCAACCGAATGGGCCGCGCCTAATACCTTTATGCCCGGCTTTGATCTGGAAGATGTGGGCAAGGGCAAGTATGGTTCGCAAATCCATTTTTGGGATTTTGAAAATCGCTCCATTGAGAAAACAGTTGATCTGGGTGAAGAGGGTATGATCCCGCTTGAAGTACGCTTCCATCATGACCCGGATAGTACGCATGGTTTTGTCGGGGCGACATTGTCGTCAAATATTTTCCACTGGTATAAAACCGATGACGGGGAGCTAAAAATTGAAAAAATCATTGATGTCGATGCGATTGATGTCGAGAGTTTTCCCGTACCTATGCCGGGGCTGATCACGGATATTCTCGTCTCCATGGATGATAAATATCTCTATTTTTCCAACTGGTTGCACGGCGATCTTCGCCAATATGATATTTCTGATCCGTCCAATCCTGTCCTGACAGGGCAGGTCTGGCTGGGTGGTCTGCTGGGTAAAGCCCCCGAGGTGAACGGACATGCACTCCACGGCGGGCCGCAAATGATCCAGCTTTCACTCGATGGTAAGCGGCTCTATGTGACGACGTCATTATTCTCCACATGGGATAATCAATTCTATCCCGAAATGAAGACTAAAGGCGGAGCGATGGTTGTCGTGGATTGTGATGTTGAAAATGGCGGAATGAGTTTGAACCCAGACTTCTTTGTCGATTTTGGTAAAGAACCACACGGGCCTGCCCGCGCGCATGAAACCCGATATCCGGGCGGTGATTGCTCATCTGATATCTGGATTTAGTCACCGCTTCGTGGGATATAAAATCACGCTTAGAAACCGAGACGCGCAGAGTTTTGAGGCTCGCGACGATGAGGCGATAATTGATGCTGCCGAGAGGCAGGGCTATGTCCTGCCGATTGCTTGTCGTTACGGCGGCTGTATCACATGTGCGGCAAAATTGGTGGAGGGCAAAGTCATCCAGCCCAATGCCACGGCAATTAATAAGCGCCAATCCCGGCTCGGTTATATTCTGCTCTGTGTGGCGCGAGCAAAAACTGACTGCGTTATAGATGTCGGTGTTGAAAGCCATGACGCGCTTTATGTGAACCCGTTTTCTGTTGCGCCTGCACCTATGCGTAAGGCTTCAACATCATGATGTGGGATATCGAAACATCAAAATGGGCAAACCAGCCCAGAGCCTCAACCCTTATAATTGGGCTTATATTACTGGGTTGGGGGATCATCTTACTGTCCGTCTTTGACATGCTTTTGCGCGGGGTTGCCGGGAATGCCGGGCTTGGGATGGGCGTTTTTTCTGACATTTCACCGATTGCGCTGTCTGATGTTTTAGGACAGCCCTATAAATTTTCAATTTGTGTGAATGGGGACGGCCAATGGGCGGCCTCTGATTTTATCAAATCCTTTTTCATGTGGGGCGCCATGATTTTGGCCATGATGGTCCCGACACTTTTATCGGGAAATAGACATCGACCCAAAAATTTATACTTTATATCAGGATATGTTCTGGCATGGAGTTTGGGCAGTCTCTTGGCTGTTCTTTTACAATGGTTGTTAAATATAAACGGTGTGCTGGATCAATATATGGTCTCGGGCTCGGCGCTCTTTAACGCGATTATTCTTATCGGCGTTGGAGCTTTTCAGCTCAGCCCGTTTAAGCAAGACCAACTCGCCGCGTGCCGTCATTCAGGCCGGGCGGTAACTGGCTGGCAAGCGGGTATAAATTGTATCCGCTGTTGCGGGCCTCTTATGATGATGATGTTTGTTTTTGGCTTGATGAATATAGTGCTTATGGCGGTGCTAACCCTCTTTATGCTCATGGAACGCGCTATTAAGCCTGTAGACATGATCGTCAAATTATCAGGCGCCGCTCTCATTTTTCTAGGACTTTTGAACTTGATATAAAAGTCTGTCAGAAAATTTTCCTAATAGTCTGTTTAGTCACAGAGTATAATGTTTGTGAGGCAATACATATTTTTAGCAGCCAATTTTTTGACGCATTTGCTCGGTAGTAATTTGGTGTAAAACCATTTGAGGGGAATCACACCTATGACTTCAGGATTGCGAAATATCATGACAAGACTACCGGATTTCGGGGATGTGATAAAACGCTTCCCGGTCGCTGCTATAATTATGGGCTGCGTGACGGCTTATCTCATTTTCACCGGTATAGAGAGGCTAGGTCGCTCTGAAGGGTCAGCCCTTATCGGAGGAGCGCTTTCGGCCTATTTTGCGATGATGCAGACATTATGGGCTGAAGCACGCGAGAAAAAACCAAACTGGATTATTCAGATTATCGTCGCCATTGCGATGGTCGCCTTGTTCTATAATGCTAAGAAATTGCAATTAAACATCTTCATGCTTATCGGCGTCGTTTTGTTGATTTTGGGCAATAGTGTTCGGTTTGGACGGGCGCGTGACGATCTGCATATTTGGGATTTCACGCATAAAATCTGGACGGCGGCGGGTTTTGCTTTTGCAGGTAGCCTTATTTATTTTCTCGGGGTTATGGCGATTATGGCCGCGCTTAAATCATTATTCGGGATCAATATTGAGCAGCTTGTAGAGCATCTCATTATGCCGATAGGTCTGGCTTTTCTCGCTCCGCTTTACTGGTTATCTAATATTCCCGAAGTGGATGAGCCTTATGCATATTTAAATGAAAATCCGAGCTTTGTGTCCAAAGCAGTCGCCTTTCTAGGGACTTGGATTTTATCACCTTTGACGCTGATCTACGCGTTTATTTTACTCACCTATGCTCTTAAAATTTTATTGCAAAGAGAGCTGCCAGACGGCGAAATAGATGGTCTGACCACACCTTTTTTATTAATCGGGACACTCACATGGCTGTTACTAGAGCCGCCTTTTATTCAAAAAAATAAGCTGGCGCGCCTGTTTCGCAAGTTTTGGTTTGTTCTATCTGTCCCCGCAGCCATCATGCTCTTTATATCTGTTGCGGTACGGGTGCGTGAATACGGTTTAACCCTAGAACGTATTTTGCTCATTTTAGCGTGTTTCTGGAGCCTCGGACTGGCAGTATGGTTTAGTCTTGCGCCCAAATCCAAGCGCGATATTCGTCTCATACCCGCGCTCGCGGCTTGTCTTTTTCTTGTCGCGGCCCCAACCAGCCAGATTTTATCAAATGGCAGCCAAGCGGCACGGTTTGAGAAGAACCTGCGTCTTGCGGGGATTTTACAAGATGACGGCACAGTTCGACCTGACGCTCTGACGGATAGAAAGGCTGCCGCCAAAGCTAAAGGTGCGCTAAAATATCTGACCCGCCATGAGGGGCGTAAAAATATAGAAAAGGTTTTGCAAAATAGCGACATCATTATCAAACCCAATCATGATCGATATACGCAGAGTGCCGCGCTTGAAGAGCAGTTGGGGCTGAAACATATCACCTTGCCCTCACGATTTAATAGGCATATCTCGCAAAAAGATGAATATCGCAGATCAATACAATCTATCAATGTAAAAGGGTTTGATAAGATTAGTCAGCGTTTTAGGATAGGACATAATTTTATCCGAACCCCTGTTTTTGAAGATGGGTATACCGTGAAATTTAAAAATGGGGAGTTACGGATCACCACCGATACTGACGAAGTATACACATATGATTTTCAGACGTTGATTGAAAATCTTGAAAGTAAAGAATTCGACTTATTGCTCACGGACCCATATGTAACCATAGTTGAGAATGACAGGCATAAGATTGTTTTAGTCATTGACCATATAAATCGTTGGGACGTTAAAGAGGCGGTACATTATAACGCTCAAATATATATGCTGACCTCTGGATTTACCAAAGATTAAGCGGCTTATGTTCGCGCCCATCCTTCGATATCTTCCAAGGCGCGTTGGGCGAGGTGACGTTTACGAAAGCGCGTCTTGTCTTTCCCTCGTAAGCGCTTGCCTTCCGGAGTTTTGTAAACAAGGCCTTCAATAGGCGGGAATAGTCCGAAATTAATATTCATAGGCTGGAACTTGGCTTTTGGCCCGTCCATGAACCCGCCCGTGACATGCTCGACCAATGCGCCCAGCGCCGTTGTGAGTGGAGGCGGGGACAGGCGTTCTCCGCGTGCTTGGGCGGCGGCCATACGCCCGGTGATTAAACCAAGAGCTGCGCTCTCGACATAGCCCTCAACACCCATAATCTGACCAGCAAAACGCAAGTCTGGGCGGGAGCTTAGCTGGAGTTGCGCGTTTAGGAGTTTGGGCGAGTTGATAAATGTATTGCGGTGTATCCCTCCCAGCCGTGCAAAGACGGCATTTTCCAGCCCGGGTATGGTTTTAAATATCTCGGCCTGGGCGCCGTATTTCATCTTGGTTTGAAAGCCGACCATATTATAGAGCGTGCCCAGCGCATTATCTTGTCGTAATTGCACAATCGCATGGGCTTTCTCAGTTGGCTTATGGCGGTTGGTCAGCCCGACAGGTTTCATCGGCCCCCAGCGTAAAGTTTCAACACCGCGCGCCGCCATGACCTCTATAGGCAGGCAGCTTTCAAAATAGGGTGTGTTTTTTTCAAACGCTTTAAACTCGGTCTGGTCTGCAGCGATGAGCGCCTCAATAAAGGTTTCATATTGGGCTTTATCCAACGGGCAATTTATATAATCTGCGCCGTCCCCGCCCGGGCCTTTTTTGTCATAGCGCGACTGGAACCAGGCAATGTCAAAATCAATAGACTCTTTGTAGATAATCGGGGCGATGGCATCAAAAAAGGCAAGGCTGTCTTCGCCTGTTTGTTTCAAAATTGCATTCGCCAGAGAGGGTGCGGTCAGCGGCCCTGTTGCTATGATTGTATTGCCCCAGTCTTTAGGGGGAAGGTCTTTGACTTCCCCGTATTTAACCTTGACGAGGGGGTGGGTGCGTAAAATAGTGCTCACAGCCTCGGAAAACTGGTCACGGTCCACGGCCAAAGCCCCGCCAGCGGGCAGTTTTGTCATATCTCCCATGCCCATAATCAGGCTGTCACATTTACGCATTTCCTCGTGCAGAACACCTACCGCATTACCAAATTTATCATCGGATCGAAAAGAGTTGGAACAGACAAGCTCGGCAAAGCCGCCCGTCTGGTGAGCGTCCGTCATGCGGGCGGGACGCATTTCGTGGATGATAACGGGTACGCCCCGGCTTACGCATTGCCACGCGGCCTCACTGCCGGCCATGCCAGCGCCAATAATGTGTACGGGGGAGGTGTTCGTATTCATGCGCGCGCTTTAGACAAAGCTGGCTGTGCTGGCAAGTATAGAGATAGCTTATACAGCCATGGGTTGATTTTTTGACTAAAATCTGTAGCTTAAAAGTATAAACAAAGGGAGGTTATTGTGAAGACTATCTCGTTATTTAGAAGGTTAATTGTTTCAGGGGCTTTGAGTTTTAGCTGTCTAGCTGGTTTCCAAATTGCAGCACATGCGAAGACGCCGCCCGAAGTCATGGCGCTATATAAAGATTTCAAAGCGGCAGAGGCTGCGGGAAATTTAGATAAAGCTGCCACAAAATCTTATGAGGCTTGGCAAGAGGCTGAAGACCTTTTGGGAGATCATAAAACGACAGGTAATTTGGCCAATAATTATGCTTATGCCGCCTTACATATGAAAGGTTATAAGAATTATAAAAAACGTGACAAAGCCATAAAGCGAAGCATCGAGCTTGCAAAATTTAATGATGAAGATGCCGATATGCGAGAGCTCGAACGTCGGTTATTTTTAGTCTCACATACTATTTCTCTGGGACGTTTTGATAATCAAAAACTTGAACCCGTTGAAAATGGAAAAGTTTTTAGAGACTATGAAAAAGCGTTAGATAAGTTCAATTTTAGAGGGACGACTTTTGAGGCTGATATTGAAAGTTTGAGGGCGCGTTATTTTGAAAGACTGGATAAGCCAGATAAAGCTATTGCACATGCGAAAAGAGCATTGGAGCTTTACAAGACGCGGACAGATAATCTTACCTCTCAATATTTCTATTTTGTCCGTATTTATAAAGGTGATATTCACATTGCACGTGATGAAAAAATACCGGCAATTTTAGAATATCAAACCGTAATGCGAAATCTCGAGGGGAGCTTGGAAGCCGATCATCCCTTGATCAAGTCGGCTTTTCAGAGATGGTTAGCAACTCGATTTGAGATTGATGAAGCCGGATTGTTAAGCCAGGCTGAGGCCGCTGGATTATGTGAATGTTGGCCTTTTGAAAATTATAAGGATAAAGCTCAGCCTTTAAAACGTGTGCCGCCAGTAATGCCGCGCCAAGCTAGACGATCTGGACATGTGGTTGTAAAATTTGACTTAGATAATACCGGTGAAACAATGAATGTTGAAAAATTGAGTTCCTCTGACCGTATCTTTGATAAAGCTGCTGTAAATTCGGTAAAAAAGTGGCAATATTCTAAATTGGCTGCTGGTGATAATCCAGAAAACCGGACAGGCATAATCTCAAGGGTTAATTTTAGGCTGTTTAATAACCGCGGTGAAATTATTCCCGAATAGATAATTAGCTTTTAGGGGCTGCTATTTAGCTTTCTTTTTCGCTGTTGTTTTCTTCTTCGTTGTTTTCGCAGGCCTTGCCTTCTCCCGCTCTTTATCGCG
>CAZNCJ010000087.1:0-8783 GCA_964571595.1 uncultured Caulobacterales bacterium
CGGTTTACACTGGCGACCAACATCGATGTTTACTTCTGTGATCCGCAAAGCCCGTTGTCTTGCCCCTTAAAACTGGACCATCTTTTACTTAGTAGTTTTGATGGAAAGGGCATTTATCATGGCACGGAAGATGTTTTCGGATGAGGACATCAATCGGTTGTATCGCAAGGACAGCTCTGTGATCCGTCTGCGTCCGCAATACCAGAACCACATCTCTCCCTCATTGCCTCCCACGATTTTATAAAATTCGGATCAAGACTAGCTCGGTTGGTAGCACTTTTAGAGTGTTTTTTAGGCCATTTTTCGTAGATAATTTCATCCCTGAGTGAAGCCTGAGAAGATTTTATCAGAACACTTATTATTCTAAAGGATTGATTTCATTAGGGTTTAAAAAATTGTTCTGATAACGATAAATTCTGATAACATTCATTGTCCCTCAAAACCAATAATTCATAGAAATATATGCATTGAAATTATATTCTATATGAAGTGTCCCACCAGTCCCGTCATATCTACAATAGCTATTATTCGAATTGCTTATTTTCCGGTCTTAATAATTCTTATTCACACCCTCTTGGATTGTGACTTTGTTTTTAATGTTTAGGTTAAGCTTGAACGAAGGGTTTTCATGTGCGTTATTCTGCACTCAAAATTTTTAAAGAAGCTCTAACAGGGCATAAAGGCTGGAAACCCGTTTGGCGCAAACCGGAGCCTAAGCCTTCTTACGACATCATCATCATTGGAGGTGGTGGGCATGGGCTTGCCACAGCCCATTATCTTGCCTCTAAATTTAACTCTAAGAATATTGCTGTTCTGGAGAAGGGGTGGATTGGCGGCGGTAATGTGGGCCGCAACACAACCATAATCCGCTCCAATTATATGCTTAACGGCAATGAAGCCTTTTATGAGTTTTCGCTCAAGCTTTGGGAGGGGTTAGAGCAAGATGTCAATTATAACGCTATGGTTAGTCAGCGCGGGATTATTAATCTTTATCATTCCGATGCTCAGCGCGATGCATATGTCCGGCGCGGTAACGCCATGCATCTTCACGGTGCAGATGCGGTTTTGCTCGACCAAGACGGCGTGCGCAAGCAATACCCCTTCCTCAATTTCAAGGACGCACGCTTCCCTATTCAAGGCGGGTTATGGCAACCCCGCGGCGGCACTGTCCGCCATGATGCGGTTGCTTGGGGTTATGCCCATGCCGCTGATAAACACGGCGTAGATATTATTGAAAACTGCGAAGTTATTGGGTTTGATATTAAAGACGGTAAGTGTGTCGGTGTTGAAACGACGCGCGGGAAAATCGGCGCAAAGAAAGTTGCGGTGGCCGTAGCTGGAAATAGCTCCCGGGTTATGGCAATGGCGGGCATGCGGCTACCAATGGAAAGCCATGTGCTCCAAGCGTTTGTGAGTGAAGGTTTAAAACCTATTCTGCCGGGTGTCATTACTTACGGTGCAGGTCATTTCTATGTCAGCCAATCAGATAAAGGCGGCCTTGTTTTTGGCGGCGATATTGACGGCTATAATAGCTATGCCCAACGCGGGAACCTGCCTGTCGTCGAAGACGTTTGCGAAGGCGGAATGTCTATTATGCCCATGATCGGCAAAGCGCGTCTTCTGCGCATGTGGGGCGGAATTATGGACATGTCCATGGACGGCTCTCCCATCATCGATAAGACTCATATTGAGGGTCTCTATTTTAATGGCGGCTGGTGTTATGGTGGGTTCAAAGCCACGCCCGCGAGCGGCTATAGTTTCGCGCATTTAATTGCAACAGATAAGCCGCACGATACCGCCAAAGCATACCATATGGACCGCTTTAGTCGCGGCTTGATGATTGATGAAAAGGGACAAGGGGCACAGCCCAATTTACACTGATGATTATTAATCACCCTCTACTTGGCCCACGTGACGCCTCAGAATTTACCTATTTAGGGGATGCTTCTTTAATGCACCGTCCTAATCCGAAGTCAGAAACGGCCGCGCAAGATTTTTACGAGTATCAATATTTGCGCGAGAACCCAACCGGCGAGATGCGCGAGCTTTGGTTTCATGAACAAGGCGACCGCTCTTGGCTAATCGTCACCCGTAATATCAGCACTCATGAGATTACCAAGGTTGAGTTAGCCAGAGATGTCGCGCGGGTAACATCATGAGCTATATCGACACGTCAAAGCCTTTAAACTTCACCTTTAACGGCAAATCCTATCAAGGTTTTGAAGGCGACACCCTCGCCTCTGCCCTTCTGCGTGCAGGTGTCAAAGTCGTTGCGCGCAGTTTTAAATATCATAGACCACGCGGCATTATGGGCGCAGGGTCAGAAGAACCGAATGCCCTTGTTGAAATACATGGTGCGGGGACGTGCGAACCTAATCGGCGCGCGACAACTATAAAGCTCTTTGAGGACCTTAAAGCACGATCTCAAAATCATATGGGGAGTGTGAATTTCGACCTCTTAGCTGTTAATGATTTTATGCATCCCTTCTTGGCAGCTGGCTTTTATTATAAGACATTTATGTGGCCCAAGGCTTTTTGGGAAAAAATTTACGAACCCGCCATTCGCCGCGCCGCAGGCCTTGGTCAGCTATCGACCACGCCCGATCCGGATAAATATGATAAAGGTTTCTTACATTGCGACCTACTCATCATAGGTGCTGGCCCAGCAGGGCTTCTAACCGCGCTCAACGCAGGACGATCAGGCGCAGACGTTATACTCGCAGACGAAGACTTTCAGATGGGTGGACGCCTGCTTTCGGAAAATTTTGAGATTAATAACGAGAACGCATCTGACTGGTTAATGCAAGCACTTACCGAACTCGAAAGCATACCCAATGTACGTCTTATGCCGCGTACAAGCATTTACGGCGTTTATGATCATGGCATTTATGGCGGGCTTGAAACGAAAACAGACCGCATCGGGACAGGTGGCGCAAAGCAAATTCTTTGGCGCATCTATGCCGCCCAAAGCATATTGGCCGCAGGCGCCACAGAACGCCCGGTTGCCTTTGCGAATAATGACCGTCCCGGCGTTATGCTCGCCAGTGCCGTGCGCAGTTATGCAAACCGCTTTGAAGTAAATGCGGGAAAGAATATTGCCCTGCTTACAAATAATGATAATGGCCTGCTAACAAATGCGGCTCATATTATTGACACACGCAAGGGACAACATATTGTTGATGTCATAGGCCGTAAGGGCGTTAAATCCATTAAGCTAAATACAGGTGAGACTCTCAAGGTTGACGGCGTGGCTATGTCAGGCGGATGGAACCCGAATGTCCACCTAACATGTCATAAACGCGGACGTCCCAAATGGAATGAAACATTATCATGCTTTATTCCTGATGACGCTAATCTCCCCGCTGACATGCGCGTCATAGGGTCTGCGAATGGAACATTCTCTACGCATGGGGTGTTTGAAGAGGCTAATAAAACTTCAAAAGCGTTAGGGTATAAAACATCTGACGCGCCTGTAGCTGAGGATATGCCCCTCAACCTGTCTCCTTTCTGGTTTGTCAAAGGTAAGAAACGTGGATGGGTCGATTTTCAAAATGACGTGACGGCCAAAGACATCACCCTCGCCCATCAAGAAGGCTTTTCATCCTTAGAGCATGTCAAACGCTATACGACATTAGGGATGGCCACAGATCAGGGCAAAACCTCTAATGTCACAGGTCTTGCTGTTCTGGCGGATGCCACAGGACGCACCATCCCCGAAACAGGCACGACCATATTCCGTCCGCCCTATACGCCTGTGCCCATTGGCGCTTTTGCAGGCGTGCATAGGGGACAGCACTTTAAGCCATTCCGCCTCACACCCAGTCATAAATACGGCACTGAGATAGGCGCGACCTTTGTAGAAACAGGTTATTGGAAACGCGCGCAATGGTTTGCACGTGACGGTGAAAAAGGTTGGCGCGATAGTGTAGACCGAGAAGTCACAATGACACGTAACTCAGTCGGTATATGTGATGTATCCACGCTTGGCAAAATCGACATACAGGGAGCGGATGCAGGTAAGTTCTTAAACAAGGTTTACGTCAATACCTTTAGCACGCTCAAGCCTGGCAAATGCCGTTATGGCCTTATGCTGCGTGAGGATGGTATGGCGATGGATGACGGCACATCCGCGCGTTTGTCGAATACGCATTACATTATGACGACAACGACCGCTAAGGCTGGCCCAGTTTTTCAACACCTTGAGTTTTGCCGTCAGGTGCTTTTCCCAAATATGGATGTGCATCTTATTTCAACGACAGATCAATGGGCGCAATTCTCTGTTGCGGGGCCAAATGCCCGTAAGCTCTTACAAAAAATTATAGACCCTGAGCATGACATCTCAAATGAAGCCTTCCCCTATATGGCATGTGGTGAGGTAACGGTTTGTGGTGACTTACGCGCGCGGCTTTTCCGCCTCTCATTCTCTGGCGAGTTAGCTTATGAAATATCTGTCCCTGCACGTTACGGCGATGCCCTCATCCGTGAGTTGATGGCTCAGGGTAAAGAGTTTGACGCTATCATGTATGGCACTGAAGCTCTGGGCGTTATGCGTATTGAAAAAGGCCACGCGGCGGGTAATGAACTCGACGGACGCCACACAGCAGCACATCTGGGTCTTGGTGGTTTTGTTTCAAAGAAAAAAGACTGCATTGGCAAAGTGCTCTCACAACGCGAAGGCCTCACCAATGATCTGCGCATGGTGGGACTTATGCCTGTAAATCCAAAAGATAAACTCACCAATGGCGCGCATTTCATGAATGTCGGAGATAAAGAAACACCCGAAAATGACCAAGGCCATATGAGTTCCATTGCCTGGTCACCTAGTCTGCAATCCTATGTCGGTTTAGGGTTTTTGAAAAATGGTTCTGAGCGCAAAGGCGAAGTCATTAAGGCCGTCGATTATATGCGCGGCAATCATGTTGAGGTGAAGGTGGTCAGTGCGCATTTCATTGACCCGGATGGGGAGCGGCTGCGTGTCTAAATTAACACCTACATTGCCCCTCAGCGGCTTTGCGAAAGAGTGGCCAGGTTTTGCCCTTAAAGAATATTATATGGGTGAATTAATTTCGCTTGCCTGTGTGCTTGGCCAAGAAAAAGAATTTGCGACCTACTTTAAGAAGGTCTTTGGTAAGCCTCCCCCTAACCCTAATGAGATGGTAGAGATTAAAGGCGGCTTTGCTATGTGGTCTGGGCAATGCCAATATATGCTTTTACTCTCGGGCGAAAATATTCAGGCCGACACAGAGGTCGCAGATAAACTTAAAGGCACAGCTTATGCAACGCTGCAATCAGATGGTTGGGCCTCTCTTGATGTTAAAGGAGCACGAGCCTTTAATGTGCTGGAACGTTTTATTCCATTAGACCTACGCCGCGAGCCTATCAATTTTGCGGCCCGCACCAGCGCACACCATATTGCCGTCATAGTTTTAAAGTTAAGCGAGACTGAATTTCGGCTGCTGACACCACGCAGTTCAGCACAATCCTTCTTGGAAGGCTTAATCCATACTGCAGAGAATACTTTAAGCGCTTAGGCATCCTGCAGCGGCAGCTTTTTTCGCGCCACGCAATTATGGAAATATGGGTTGAGCCACCTGAATGAGGCTCGCTCTTTAAAGGCAAATTATGCCTATAAAGATCAATCTATTTAATTTTCATTCGCCCGCACCCCTGCGTGAAGCTTCGCTTGCTTCGACCAAAACTCTGTTCGCGATTATCGTTAGCGCCTCATAATGTGAGGGTTTGATTTGCACCCCATGTTCAAGGCTGGAGGCATATGTTTCTTTTTGTGTATCTGCCCTTACCAAAACCTCTAAACCTTCACCCATATATTTACTCAATGTCTCTTCCGCTTGACTGCAAATCAAACTGAGCATGTCGTCATTATTCTTATAGAGAATGGGGTGCTTAGCATCACCCTTGATGATAGCGAGACTATCTTTGCATCTGGCTATCACAGAAAAACCCTGAGAAGCTGCATAGGTCAAAATTCCAATTAATGGCTTGCTATCCGCCACATTGATTATGTCTACGTGCGAGACTTTATTTTCTGCAGCAGAAGCCATTGCCAAATCGCAAATTGATCTGCCAATGCAAAGCAAGCTGTGACCCTTGCCATCAATGAGATAATACCCTGAGGCGGTTTCTGAAAAATTAGGTTCTGCCAATTTAGCATTTTCCAGATGAGGTAACACGCCAATTAATTGCTCTACACCGTCATGCCCATGACATTCTAACCAAAGCACTGTTCGCGCCATATCGTAATAGTCCCGCTCATGCCCATAGAGCGCCTCAAATGTACGCCTTAGCAGAGCCCAGAGCTCATTAACGGAGAGATTAAGCTGTTTGGCCATCAAGGTTAGGCCTTATAGGGAAGCACCAATGATCATCAAAGTCATCCCCAATATCGGACAGTAATGGCGCGCCTTGGAACATTGTATTTCGCACCCACATCTTTGAACGGGGATCAAATTTTCCAACACCAAAGAAGGATAGCTTGCAGCGCAAAAGATGGATCGGAAGAACGTCCGCATCTAAAAGATTGGCCCGGATTTCGCCATAGTGTGTCGCACTCATGGTTTGGATGCGTCTTATGATGTAACGATGCTCAGGATATTCAAAAGCGAAATGCGCGGCGGACTTATCGCCTTCGCGCTCTATATATTGCTTTAAATTATCATAGCACGCACACACATCACGCGCGATACACATCATCATTTCTTTTTCTGCGCCGGGTTCATCGAAACGCTTACCTAATCGAGGTTCCTGCTTTTCTTCAGAACGGTACCAGAATGTTCCAAGGGCTGATCTATTGCTAAAATCGCAATCCAATGCCCAATTATAATATGTTTCTATTTGGGTTTTGAGCTTTGACAACTTCATGTGAGGAACCATTTCATAATTCTCTTCAACATTTAAGCTTGTTTCTAGATCAAGAATAAGGTCGGCATGAAGTTCCGTCAAAATCGCATTTATGAGTTCTTGGGTTTCAACTTGATAGTTTTCGGATGTATGCTGGGTTAGAACCGACCATTGCGTGATATTTTCCCTATTGGTCTTAAACCAATTTAAACATTGCTCAATTTCAGATCGAGCGCTCGCATTAATAGCATTTTGCTCTGCATTATCTGTCGCTAATTCATCCAAATGCTGCATAGCTTTTAAAACATAGCACTCAAAATTTCCGCAGCTTTCCGCATCCGGAACGGCATATTCAAGGATACGGGCCAAAGCTGTTTCGCGCACCTCAATCCAATTCGCTATGAGTAAAGGGTGATTGATAAGGTAAGGCGCCATACCAAGTCCTGTTGCATTCCCGATACCGATATAACGTTTAATACCCTCATTCATTTGTACGGCTGTATCAGGCGAACGGTGTCTCGCGACCCAATCAGCCTTTTGAAGACTAAAATGACGAATGAGATAACAGGAAAACATTTCCGCCGCGAAGGGGGATGCGAAGTCAGGATATTTCGCCCTCACCTTTTCCCAATTGGCCATGCCAAACTTACCGCTGCCATAAACAGCCGTCGTTCGGTAAAGATATCCGACCTTAGCCATGATATCGAGGTCGGGCTGCTTGCCCTTTGAAAGAGCCTCCACGACATATTCATAATTACGCACGCTTTTATTGGCCCGAGAGAGAACGAAACATTTGGAATCCACGCGGCCCATTTCCTGCAAAGGAACATTCTTTCTCAAAAAGGCGAGACGCGCCTTATCAACTGTCCCTTCGCAAAGCGTTACGGTCATATCCCAGTCTTCGGCAATAACACGGTCGCTCCGTTTATCAGGATCAAGGTATTTCGAAAAAATCACATAGCTAAAAACAGCATTGGGTGTTGTGATTTCATAAACAACATCGCCATAGCCTTCTGGTGTTAAGTCAAATATTGCAGGCCTGATATCCCATTTTTCTCGCATAAGGCGGCGGATAAGGCTCCGCATAAAACTCAGCGGATATGGGTAAAGAGTTCCAAGGCGGTCCAAATCCATAACGACATTGGCTGGCCGCAATGTCAGATCAGCGTCACTGATATGCGCTGCGTGTTTCTTCATTATGCGCGCCCGCTAAATCCATCTTCGAAAAAACGAAGCCAGTTTAGACCCATGACTTTTTCAATATTTTCTTGCGACATGCCTTTAGATTTCAGTCCATCAGAAATATTACCGAAATCACGGCTACTTCCAAACCAATCAGGTTGGCGTGGCCAATCAGCATTATCTGCATTGCCTTCGCCGTAATCAGGTTTAAATGTCCAAGTCCCGCTCCTCATCCATTCCAGCGTCTCATAACCCCAGTTTTGGCAAAGGTCTGAACCGATACCAATATGGTCAATTCCCATAAGATCAGCTGTGTCCATAATCATGCCGCAAAAATCATCTAAGGTGCAATCAGGACCATTATTCAGATGAAAAGGATACATGGAAAACCCAAGAATTCCGCCTGATTGTGAAAGAGCCTTCAGCACATCATCAGACTTATTTCGCAGAGCATGGTGCCAGCGCGCCGGGTTCGCATGCGTAATAGCGATAGGCCGCTCTGAGAGTTCAATCGTTTGAAGTGTTGAGTGCTCTGCGCTGTGTGACATATCAATAATCATACCGACACGGTTCATTTCTTTGATAACTTCACGGCCAAATCGCGTAACACCACTATCGCCTTCTTCGTAACACCCCGTAGCTAATAAGCTCTGATTATTATAGGTAAGCTGCATGATACGAACGCCTTGCTCGTGCAGCATTTCGACTTTACGCAAATCATCTTCAATGGGTGAGCAGTTTTG
>CAZNCJ010000088.1:0-8737 GCA_964571595.1 uncultured Caulobacterales bacterium
GTTCAGCCAATGTGTTGCGGCGACCAGTTGAACCCGCAGGCGATTTTAGGACGCTCGTTTACTGTCAGTTAGGTGGATTAGAATTTTGGTATGGGACTTGGGTGCATCTTTTTTAGCAAGCTCTTTCAATCGATTTGATAAAGCAATATTCATTGCCTTAAAGTTTTCTAAAAACTGATCCGTGTTGATAAACCAGAGTGCGAAACCAGAAAATTTCTCACCATGAGTAAAGCGTGTCTGGCCCTCATGGGGTTCCAAGATGAAGTAATGTTCCCCGTTAAAAGTACAAGGAACGGATAAGCGCCCAACCCAACGCAACTCCTCATTGACCTTTACTTCTATGACTTCGGGTGTAAAGACCATTTGTTTATTTGGATGTGGTTTCATCGTATTTTTTAGTCTTTCACCCTTCTCAAAACGCCCTTCAACATTAACGATAAACGGATTCCAGTCTGAATATTGAGCTCCATTAGTTAGAACTTGCCATACTTGTTCAGGTTTTGCTGGTAAAAGAGCTTCTGTTACAATTTCATTTTTTGGGACTATGGCGCACGCAGCGGCATTCAGAGCTCTCAGCGCAAGTGTTATAAATTTTAATTTTGACATCACGATTGGTTCCTTTGCATTTGAAGAAAAAGGTAGATCACAATTTAATATTTGAAAATTGACGAATAACTTAGAATGGATATAAATAAATGTATGGCCAATAAAGACATCAATTGGGGCTATTGGCGTACTTTTCTTGCCGTTCTCGACACTGGTAGCCTCTCTGCTGCCGCACGCCATCTGTCCCTAACCCAGCCTACGGCTGGTCGTCACATCGATAATCTAGAGCGCGCGCTAGCGGCACCCTTATTTATCCGTTCGCAAGAGGGGCTCATGCCAACATCGTTAGCTCTTGCCCTAAAGCCGAAGGCACAGGCTATGTCTATGTCCGCTCACGCATTAAAACGTCTAGTAAAAACAGAAGGAGGAAAGCTTAGTGGATCTGTTAGAATTACAGCGAGTGAAATCGTTGGAGTTGAAATCTTACCTTCTATTTTACATCTCTTTCAGAACAAACACCCTGATGTCGATTTGGAACTCGTTTTAAATAACGCTCAAGACGATCTGCTTAATCAGGATGCAGATATCGCAATACGTATGGTACGCCCTCAACAAAAGCGCCTACTGGCGAAAAAGGTTGGTAAAGTTTCTATTGGTTTATTCGCGCACCAACTTTATTTGAAAAATAAATCACTTCCAAAAAATATGGCAGAGCTAGCCGACCATCACCTCATTGGAATTGATCGTGATATAGAACGGTGGAATAAAATTAGCATTGCAGGGCACGCAATCACAACTAACCATCTATCGTTTCGATGCGATAGCGATATTGGTCAACTTGCTGCATTGAGACAGGGTCTTGGTATAGGCGCCTGTCAAAAAAACATAGCTAGAAAGCAGGCTGACCTTATTGCAATACTTTCTGACCAAGTTTCATTCGAGCTGGAAATGTGGGTTGTTATGCATGAGGACTTAAAAAACAATGCTAGTATCCGAACTGTTTTTGAACACTTTACTGTGAATCTACCTCGTCTTATCAAGTAATCATCGAATGTCCTATTCTGGGCGTTTTAGGACACCCCTCAACCGCCCCTTAAGGCCTGCGCGAAAAGATCAAAGTCCGCTTTGGGCAGCGAATTGGAGCTTGGCGAGGCGAGAGTAAAGCCCTTTTTCTTTCACAAGGCTGTCATGCGTACCCGTCTCGACAATCCGTCCGTCGTCCATGACAAATATACGGTCGGCTTTGCGCACAGTCGCGAGCCTGTGGGCGATGATTAAAGTCGTCTTGTCCTTGGACATGATCTCAAACGCCTTTTGCACGGCCAGCTCGCTTTCCGCATCCAGCGCACTTGTAGCCTCATCCAGCAAGAGTATAGGCGCGTCGCGCAAAATGGCCCGCGCAATGGCAACCCTTTGGCGCTGCCCGCCCGAGAGTGTTGTCGCGGCTTCTCCGAGATCGGTGTCATAGCCTTCGGGCAGAGCCATAATAAAATCATGGGCAAAGGCGGATTTAGCCGCGGCGATAACCTCGGCATCACTTGCCCCCTCGCGGCCATAGCGGATATTTTCCATAGCTGTGCCGGAAAAAAGCGGCGTGTTTTGCTGCACAATGGCAAAGCGCTGGCGCAAGTCTTTGGGATCAAAGGCGGTGATCGCTTGGCCATTAATTTCTATCTGGCCTTTTTGCACATCATAAAACCGCAGCAGGAGCTGGAAGACGGTAGACTTCCCCGCCCCAGACGGCCCGACAAGCGCAATGGTTTCGCCGGGGCGGATATGAAAATCTATATCATGTAAAGCCTGTATATTCGGGCGGCTGGGGTAGGCAAATGAGACGTCGTTAAACTTAAGCTCTTTTATCGTCTCGGGGCAGGCTTGCGGATTGGCCGGGGCGACGATACCCGGCTCTTCTTCCAGTAATTCCATGACGCGCTCTGTTGCGCCTGAGGCGCGTAAAAACTCCGTCCATGTGCCCGTCAGAAAGCCGGCACTGGAAATGACTTGGAACGCATAAAAGGCAAATTGCGTAATCGCACCGCTTGTCATGCCCGACTGGCCGCCTGTCTCTTTGGCATTTATGACTTCCAATGATCCGTACCAGATCATGCCAATCATGCCGGACATGCCCAGCCCGAAGATCAAGAACGTCATGAGGGCGCGCACCGCAATGCGCTTTTTATGATCGTTAAAGGTTTGTTCTACTGCGTGCGAGAAATCTGCACGTTCTTTGGCTTCGCGGGTAAAGGCTTGTACGGTTTGAATAGCAGACAGGCTTTCACTGGCCCGAGACGAGGCCTTGGCGAGATTGTTCTGGCTAGAGCGCGAAAGGGTTCTGACGCGTCGTCCGATTAAAATCACGGGGAATAATGTAATCGGGCCAATGGCCAAAATCATAAAGGTCAATTTCGGATTGATAATGAGCATGGCGATGATCGCCCCGATAGCCCCGACAATATGGCGAAGGGCAAAAGAAAAGGAAGACCCGATGATAGATTCGATCAAGGTCGTATCTGTGGTCAGGCGGGAGAGAACTTCGCCGGTATGGACGCGTTCGTAAAACTCTGTGCTAAGCTCTGTGAGCTGGGCGTAAACCTTCATACGCAAATCCGCGATTACGCGCTGGCCCAACATAGAGATGAAGTAAAAGCGAAGTGCGGCAAAAACCGCAGTTGCAATACCAATGACAATTCCGAATTTAAAATAAGAGCCTATTTGTGTGCTACTACCCACAGCATATTTCTGACAGGCTTGTGTAATCTCTCCGTCACCAATAAAGCCGCAATCAATAATGACCCGAAAGGCAAAGGGCAGGGCCAAGTTCAGCAATGAGGCCAATGTTAAGAAAATAAAGAATAAGATGACAATGGTGCGGTAACGCCCGATTAAAGGCAGAAGCTTGCGCAAGGGCTGAATGGAACGGGCTTTGGCACGCTTGTTCTTATCCAGCTCAATAGTTTCAGCCAGAATAGCGCCGCCAGAGCGGTTCTCGTCTATGGGATGCGCGTCCATTTCAGTCATAATCGCGTGGCTCATGCCATACTTTAACCGATGTGACTAGGCTTTATTGGTTATGGTGCCAGCGCTATATTGTTACAGTGTAGAGCGCAAAAACACGCGCTATATGATTGGCTAGCTCGCCCGAAGATCGCAATTTGGCGCGGTCTGGAAATCGGCGGCTTCGTCTTGTGTGACGATTTTCAATTTTGGCGTGATTTCGGCCGCATGTCTGACTTCGACTATAACCGATTGAGACAATATCGGGCCTTTATGTGCGGCCGTTTTACGCTCCGACATGTAAAGGGTTGAGGTGTTTTCACTTAAGGCTGTCGCACAGCGTTGCGCCGGGCCAGGCATTTGCGCATTATCACCAAAACGGTTTCCATTAATCGCGCCGCTCTTGTGGATTTTTATATCAAAATCTCCGAGACTATCTTTTGAAACAAGGGCGAAGGGGGCATTTGAAGTGACGACAAATCTGGAAATACCCACTTCATCACCGACTTTTACGGAAATGGCTTTTTGTGGAACTGAAAAGGATACGCGGTCAATAATCTGCGCAGCAGCGGGAAGCGTAGCGCCTAATGTACCAAGCTCCAGAGCAAAAAGGGCAGCGATTATGTAACGTTTCTTCATGGGACACTCTCTAAATTGATTCGCGTTTCAGGAGAATTTGTTTCAAAAAATGTGCCAATTTGTTGTGCGGGTCTCCATTTTTATATTCGCGCTTCTATATCGCTGTCGCTAATCGGGGCTGGTCAGAGCCGATAATCTGATATAGTAGCCCCGCCATGGCACAGACGAAAAAAGCCCTGCTTATGTTCTCGGGTGGACAGGATTCAGCCACCTGTCTGGCGTGGGCGCTTACGCATTATGATCTAGTAGAGACGGTTGGGTTTGATTACGGCCAGCGCCACCATATTGAAATGTCATGCCGCGAGGAGGTGCGCACAAAAATAGAAGCGCTTGATATCGGCAAAGCGAAACTGGGACCGGACCATATTATTGATCTCTCCAGCCTGGGTAAAATAAGTGAGTCCTCATTAACTCGGGATGTGGAGATCGCGTTAAATGCTGGCGGTTTGCCCAATACATTTGTGCCGGGACGTAATCTGATATTTTTAAATTTCGCCGCGGCCTTGGGCTATCGGCGCGGGCTTTATAATTTGATCGGCGGCATGTGTCAGGCGGATTTTTCCGGCTATCCGGATTGCCGTTTGGAAACCTTAGACGCGACCATGCGCTCTATCTCTTTGGGTATGGAACAAGATTTCAGATTAGAGACGCCTTTAATGGATTTAAATAAAGCCCAAGCCTGGGACCTGGCCGAAACATTAGGCGGGAGCGCGCTTGTTGAGATTATCCGAAAGGACAGTCATAGCTGCTATTTGGGGGAACGCGGGGTCTGGCATGATTGGGGTTATGGCTGCGCCAGCTGCCCGGCTTGTGAATTAAGGGCGAAGGGCTGGGCCGAGTATAAAGCGGGCAAAGCAAGCTAATGGTTTATTCCGTCAAAGAAGCCTATCTCACCTTGCAAGGCGAGGGCGCGCAAATGGGGCAGGTGGCCGTCTTTTTGCGCTTTAGCGGCTGTAATTTATGGAGCGGGCTGGAGCGTGACCGCCCGCAGGCTGTCTGTAAGTTTTGTGATACAGATTTTATTGGTACAGACGGACAGAATGGCGGCAAGTTCAAGACGGCGCAAGATTTGGCGCAAGTTGTAAGCGCATTATGGCGCGGCACGGGTCAAAAATGGGTGGTCTGTACAGGCGGGGAACCCTTATTGCAATTAGACGCGCCTTTGATCACGGCCTTACACGCGGCAGGTTTTAAAATCGCTATTGAAACAAATGGCACGATAAAAGCGCCCGACAATATTGACTGGATATGTGTCAGCCCCAAAGCTGGCGCACCTTTGTTGCAGACCTCAGGTGATGAGTTAAAACTTGTTTATCCGCAGGTGGCAAATACACCCGAAATGTTTGCGGGTCTTGATTTTGACGTCTTTTCGCTACAGCCCCTGGATAGGGCATATCTTAAACAGGGATCCGATGTCTCGGATAATGATAGCAGCGTCAAAGATTGTATCCAATATTGTCTGGATCATCCGCAGTGGCGTTTGAGCTTACAAACGCATAAAATTCTCGGCATAGATTAAGTCTATTACAGAGCTATTGCGGCGCGGCTTGTGTATTTAAAAACTTTGTAAGCCTACGAGAGAAGCGATCAATCGCGATATGTGCATCTGACCAGATACCCACCCCGCCAGTGCGTTTGAAAAAATCTGTTTCAAAATATTTGTAACTGACTGTGCCAATATCCTGACCACCAGGGCCGATTAATGTGCCGTCAATTTCTGCCCCGCCGAGAGAGCGACTAAAGGCTGATAATGAGGTCTCTTTAGATAATTGCTTAAATGTCGGGCGATTGGGCTTTGCATCGGTAATAACAAGACGCAATGTCGTCGGGGCGCTATCGCTTATATCAATACCTTTTTTTGTAAAACGGGTTTCGACCTTTCTCTGTAAGCGCTCTGTGAGGCGATCTAGGTCCTTTTGACCGTAAAAGCCATTATTGGCAAAGCCGGAATTTAACCGCCGAAACCCCGACCCACGATCTTTTAGCTTTTCAGGCAAATTATCCGCTCTAAAGGCGAGGTCCTCGCTCAGTGTAACTTCAATTTTTACTGGTGTTGTGATGCTGCCAGTAATGTCAGATGAGAACCCTCGATTTTTAGCCGAAGCCGAAAGGGTGAGGGCCATAGCGGTTACAACAAGGCTTGTTGATAAAAGTTTGCGCTGCATATTTATCTCCAAATTACAGCGCGACTATAACACAAGATCGGCTAAGTCTCAATCAATGCAAGATGGAGCTTGGGTTACGTTTTTGTGATCTTCTAAAAGAAATGTAATGAAAATTTCTTAGGAAACCGCGTCCACAAATACGCTCACGACATTAGCAGCACTGCGTATGGCTTTAAGCTCAGCATTAAGCTCGGCAGCTTGAATCTGGCGTGTTACTGCCACAGCCTTACCTGAAAGGTCTACCATTTGCGTGGTGATATTGAGCACTTTACTGGATGTATCAAGGGCTTTATCTGTGATTTTAACTGGAACCGAGCCGATATAGTAAATGCCTTTGCCAGTATTATACACAGTTTTACCGATCGCTTCTCCAGTACCGTAAACTGTCTTGCCGGCAAATTTAGTCGTGCCGATAACACTTTTCCCCGCAAACTCGCCTGTCTTATATACGGCTTTAAAAGGCAGGGCGGCCATTTTCCCCGTTGTTTTAGCAACGCCGCAGGCTGACAAAGTCAGAACACATGTTGCAGCCAGTAATATATTGCGCGCAAAATATTTCATATTCTTTTTTCCGTAATCGGTTCTCTCATCTGATAACGCTTATAAGAGAACATAGCTAAAATGCATTTAACAAAGACAGTTAAAATATACCTAACGCCCCTCGCGCCACCATGCCCATGATAAAGCCAGAAGGGCCAGAATAAAAAACAACAGACCCGGGGCCAGCGGACTGCGCGAGGAAGCCCGAACTATATAGCTTTCATGCGCGATTAGCCCCAACCAATTTTCACCATTTTTAGGTCTGGTTGTACGTACACGCCGGAATTCGGGTAAATTATCTGCGCTGACATAATCAATGAAACCGCCGGTTTGTTTTGTGAAATCTTCTAAAATTTCAGTTGTGGGGGTGAGGTTGGCATATTCTTTTGGGTTCAAGGTTCCGGCGGCTGCGACCGTAGAAATATTACCTGTAGAAATGCGGTAAGCCCCTTGTCCTGAAATGGGCAGTTCCCCAACATAAACACCGTTGCGGCTCTTTGTAAGATCAAGCGAGGTCGATGTGCCGTCAGGTCTCTCAATGAAAACGCTTTGATCATCATCGGTCAGTGTACGTCGTTCAATTGTGAGGGTCTCTCCTTGAATACGCCCAGATAGTTTTTCGGCAGACAGGTCAGGCTCGCCCATTAGCCAATGAGACAAGCGTCTGAACATTTCACTATAAGGACCGCCGCCCTTATAGCCCTTGGCCCAGAGCCACGCCTGATCGGACAAGACCATGCCCACACGGCCTTCTCCGATTTTCTCAATGACCAATAAGGGTTCGCCGTTCGGGCCTTCCATTAAGACGTCGCCGCTTACGACATTATTTTCAATAATACGGAACCATTCTCCCCAGTTCTGATCAGCCTTTCCAGAAAAGCCAGCTGTGATGGGGTGGCGTTTGCCCTTTTCATTTAAGAGCGGTTTAAAGCCTGTCTCTAGCATTTCGCCTGTGGGGCGTGTGGGTAAAACTGCGGCAAGGGGCGAGCGGTAAAGGCTTTCCTCTCCGGCAAATGAGGGGCCTGCGGCCACGAGTAAAGCACCGCCATCTTCAACATATTCGGCTATGTTTTGGAGGTAGTAAGGCTGTAAAATTGGTATGGCCCCACCCGAGCGTCCGGGACGAAAACGGCGTTGGAATTGATCAAAAATGATGAGGTCAAATTCTTCGAGTTTTTCTTCAAATAATTGCCGTGTTGGAAAGGCAATAAGGGACAGCTCGTTTTGACGGGCATTGGTATTTTTAATGCGCGGGTTGGTCAGGATCGTAAATTGCACCAGATCGACCGCCGGGTCACTCTTGAGCAGATTACGCCATGCCCGCCCGCCATTATGGGGATAGCCCGTGACCAGCAAAACACGTAACCGGTCACGAATACCGGAAAAGTCAGAGACAAAGACATTATTGACGAGGGTTAGCTCATCCTCTGCGCCTTGCACAACAAGCTCGATCGTGTTGCGTCCGCGTCTTTCTATATCGACAGGGATAGAGACGCGGTCGCCGATAATGGCAGAAAAACGAGCTTTGACCTCACCGTTTAATTTGATTTCAATGGGAACAAATTTACCCTCATGACCGGGATCGTCAATCTGGACTTCAAATTGTGCCTGCTCGCCAACCAACCCGTATTTAGGGGCGAGAATGGCTTTAATACGTCGGTCTCTAATCTCGGGATCCCCAATGATGAGGCCGTGAAAAGGAATATCCTTACCCAGCAGGGCTTCTGCATTTTCAATCAGGTCATGGACCTGTCCGTCCGTGATCGCAATTACGCCTGCAAAGCGGGCCGCCGGAATATCTGCGATAGATTCCACAAGGGCGGCGGTCAGTTGGGTGCCATCGGCTGAACTGG